>JASLBZ010000058.1 GCA_030146285.1 Neisseriaceae bacterium
AAGTTGGTGCTCGCTTCAGCTGATGCCAATACATAATAAGCCGGAATCGTTAATTTGGTTTTTGGCAACGACACATCAACGGTATTTGCACCCAATGATTTTAACAAAGCAACCGCTTCATCGACGCTTTTGGCAACATCCGCATCCAATCCAGCAGCAAAATATTCAGAAGGCAAACCAATGGTTAAACCCGTTAAAGGTTTATTTAAATCGCGAGTGTAGTCTTCTGCTTCGCGCTCTAAACTGGTTGAGTCTTTTTCATCAAAACCCACCATCGCATTCAAAAGCATTGCACAGTCTTCTGCAGTTTGTGCCATAGGGCCTGCCTGGTCAAAACTCGACGCATATGCCACCATACCAAAACGAGAAACCGTACCGTAAGTAGGTTTAATGCCGGTCACACCACAATGAGAAGCAGGTTGACGAATAGAACCACCAGTATCACTGCCTAAGGCAACCGGAGCCAAACGAGCGGCCACTACCGCAGCTGAACCGCCAGAAGAGCCACCAGGAACGTGATCACGATTCCATGGATTAAACGTTGCACCATCTATAGAGCTTTCCGTGGTCGAACCCATCGCAAACTCATCCATATTGGTGCGACCCAAAGCAACCATGCCTTGGTTTTGTAAGCGCTCTACTACAGTAGCAGTGTAAGGGGAGGTAAAATTGTCCAACATTTTAGATGAACATGCACTTCTCCAGCCCTCATGGCAAAACAAATCTTTGTAGGCAATCGGAACGCCTGTTAACACCGTACCATTGCCGCTGGCCAATACCGCATCTGCCGCCTTGGCATTGTCCAATGTTTTTTGTGCATCCAAAACAGTATAGCCATTGATGGCTGGATTTTTTTCATCAATCGCAAGCAAATACGCCTGCGCCAGTTCTGTTGCTGAAACTTCTTTTGAATGCAGCAGATCACTGCATTGCTTTACAGTTAAATTTTTCATATCAACAATATTCTTATGTATTCTTCTATTATTCGGTCATCATAATTCCGAATGAACATTTTCTTCGTGGATGACGCGTTGCCAAAATCACTCAATAACCTTAGGTACCAGATACAAATCGTCTGCTACAGCAGGTGCAATTTGTTGATAATAGGCGTGGTGGTCGGTTTGAGTAACCACGTCTTCACGCAAGCGCAACGACAACTCATGCGGATGACTCATCGGCTCAACACCTTCTGTATCAAGGCCTTGCATCTCTTCAACCATAGAAAAGATATTATTCAAATCCAGCATCACTTGGTTTTGTTCGTCATCGCTTAACGATAGGCGAGAAAGTTTGGCCAGCTTCTCAATGTCTTTTTTTGTTAAAGCCATTTTTTTTCCTCAAATTTTATTAGCAAATACGATAATCTAAGGTATCATACTTGCGTTTCTGTGACATAATGCCTAATTCATAGTACCGAATTATAACTGATTTCAGCCCAGAACAATATGTGATTGTTTCACTCTGAGTGGTTTGCCAATTTAGGGCTACGGAAACAAAACACAAACCTTTTAAAATAACCTCAAGAATACATTAGGAAAACCAGATGTTTCGTTTTTTAACTCGATATTTTTCAAACGATTTGGCAATTGATTTGGGCACCGCAAATACAGTTATTTGCACAAAAAATGAAGACATTGTCTTAGATGAACCATCTGTGGTTGCAATTCAGAATGACCCCAATGGCAATAAAGCCGCCATTTTGGCAGTGGGCACTGAAGCAAAAAAAATGCTGGGTCGTACACCTGGCTCTATTCAAGCAATTCGCCCGATGAAAGATGGCGTGATTGCAGACTTTAATGTGACCGAAAAAATGTTAAAGTCGTTTATCAAACAAGTTACCAGCAGCCGTTTCGCTGCATCTCCTCGCATTGTGATTTGTGTTCCTTGTGGCTCAACCCAAGTAGAACGAAAAGCCATCCGTGATTCAGCTTTGGCTGCCGGCGCATCTTCTGTTAATCTAATCGAAGAGCCGATGGCTGCTGCCATTGGTGCTGGCCTACCTATTGAAGAACCAATGGGTTCAATGGTTGTGGATATTGGTGGTGGCACCACTGAGGTTGGTGTGATTTCTTTAAGCGGTTTGGTGTACTCACACTCAATCCGTGTGGGTGGTGATGCTTTTGATGAAGGCATCATTAACTATGTACGCCGCAACTACGGCATGCTCATTGGCGAAGCAACTGCCGAAGAAATCAAAAAACAAATTGGTTCTGCATTCCCTGGTGCAGAAGTGCGTGAAATTGAAGTCAAAGGCCGCAATCTGGCTGAAGGCATTCCTCGTTCATTCACCATTACCTCAAATGAAGTTCTAGAAGCATTGACTGAACCATTGAACCAAATCGTTCAAGCGGTTAAAAACGCATTAGAACAAACGCCTCCTGAATTGGGTGCTGACATTGCCGATCGCGGCTTGGTTTTAACTGGCGGTGGCGCTTTGCTTCTTGATTTGGATCGCTTATTGGCAGAAGAAACAGGCTTGCCTGTGATGATTGCTGATGAACCATTAACATGTGTGGCTCGTGGCTCTGGTCGTGCTTTGGACATGATTGGCAAACTGAACTCGATTTTTGTTCCTAACCCATAATCACCCTAGGTTTGCTTTATCAATGGCAGAACAATTAGACTTCACTCACAAAAGACTGAAACCAACCACCAAGTTGGTTTCTCTTTGTGCAATTGCAATTGCATTGTTGCTAGCCGACAATCGCTCAAGCATGATTCAAGATGCAAAAAACACCATGCGCAATGCTTTGTATCCAGTGCAGTGGGTTGCCAGTCAACCCATGATTTGGTATGAGCATTTCAGTGTGTATTTCATGGACCAATCTAAGCTGCGTGCCAGCAATCAAGCGCTTGCTCAAGAAAACATTCAATTACAAACTTTGGCCAACGAACGCGCCAGTTTGTTATTGGAATTAAACGAAATCAAGCTCTTGAATAATTTCAAAGTCGATGCCCAAAACAACGGCATTATGGCAGAGATTTTTGCTGCAGGACTGGACCCTTTGGCAGGCAAATTATTCATTAACAAGGGCAAAAATGCCAATCTTGTTTTGGGACAAGCCGTTATTGACAGCAGCGGTCTGATTGGCCAAATCACCAGCTTACAAAACAACACAGCTGAAGTTTCGGTGGCAACACACACCCAATCGGTCATCCCCGTGATGAATGCGCGCACAGGTGTACGAACACTTTTGTATGGCAATGCCCAAAACTTAGAATTGCGTTACATGCCGCATGATGCTGATTTGCGCGCCAATGATGTGTTGGTGACTTCTGGCCTAGATGACATCTATCCAGCAGGCATACCCGTTGCCAAAGTCACAAGCGCCCAGATTATTACCGGCGCACCTTATTACAAAGCACAAACCAAACCGATGGCCAACATTGACAAGGCAGGTTACGTTCTGGTCTTGCCATTAGCACACAATATTGCGTTAACAGATGCACAAGCAACAAAAGAGACCCAAACCCATGAATAATTTTGATGATTTTTTGGGCAAGGTTTCCAAACGCTTCATCTTGACCAGCTTTTTTGTGGTATTGCTATTGGATTTTATTCCACTGCCCAAACAGGACTTTTTTTGGTTGCCTGAGTTAACAGCCATGCTGTTGGTTTTTTGGTTAATCAACCAACCTCGCGTGGTTGGTCTGGGTTACGCTTTTGTGTTGGGCCTTGTATTGGATATAGGCTTAAATAGCCCATTGGGTTTGCATGCCTTAGCATACAGCATCACCAGTTTCTTGGTCATTCGCCAACAAAAACACATTACCTATTACAGCCATGGCACCCAATCGTTGGTGATTTTGGGTGTTTTGCTCGGCAATCAAGCCATCATGAGTATTGTCCGTTTGTTCTACGACCACCAGTTTATTGGATGGCTGCCCTTCTTAGCTGCCTTTATTGCCGCTTTGTTGTGGCCCATTTTCAATAAACTCATGGTTCTTTTGATTAATTTTAAACGCCAGTAATCATGAAAACTCAGCGCCAATACAATCAAGGCTCAGCGCCTTACGCCAGCTCGCAGCGCGATTTACCGCTGCGACTTTTGGTTGCATTTGTCATTATCGTCATTTCTTTTTGCGTTTTGCTAGGACGTTTTTACTTCTTGCAAGTGGTCAAACACAATGACTATGCTTTGCGTGCCACCAGCAACCGCATTTCCTTGATTCCGACACCACCTACCCGTGGTGAGATCACAGACATCAATGGTGTGGTTTTGGCCCGTAACTACCCTGCTTATTCTTTGGAGTTGATTCCCAGTGAGTTAAGTGAAAGCGTCGATGAGACCATTGCCAAACTCTCTAAATACGTTGACGTGACCGAAGGCGACTTAAAGCGCTTTAAAAAATTCCGCGCCGAAAGTCGTTCTTATGAGAACATTCCGCTCAAGCTCAAACTGTCCATTGAAGAAGCCAGCCGTTTGTCTGCCCAGCTTTACCAATTCAAAGGTGTCGAAATCAATGCTCGAACCTTTAGGGAATATCCTTATGGCCCAACCTTGGCACACATTATTGGTTACATTGGTCGCATTAGCCAAAAAGATCAGGCAGCCTTAACAGAAAAAGGCACGGATACTTTGTACCGTGGTACCACACACATCGGCAAGCTTGGCTTAGAAAACTACTATGAAGAACAACTGCATGGCACACCAGGTATGCAAGAGGTTGAAAAGGACTCACTTGGCAATATTGTGCGCGTGCTCAGTACACTCGATCCACAAGCTGGTCAAACCTTAAAGTTGTCTTTGGACATGCGTGTTCAATTGAAAGCGGATGAGCTATTGGGCGACAGGCGCGGCTCCATCGTGGCCATCAACCCCAAAACGGGGGGGATTATTGCATTGGTGTCCAAACCGGCATTCGATCCCAATTTGTTCATTGATGGCATCGACAGCAAAACGTGGAATGATTTGAATACTGACTGGCAACGCCCCATGGTCAATCGTGCCATTCAAGGCGTGTATCCGCCAGGCTCGATTTTCAAACCTTTTATTGGCATGGCCATGCTCGAAAGTGGCAAGCTAACCCAAAGCACCATGGTACCTGCACCTAGCTCTTGGAACATTCCAGGTTCTTCGCATCGCTTTCGCAGTCCATCTCGCAATGGTCACGGCACAGTCAACTTATCACGGGCCATTACCGTATCTTCTGATACCTTCTTTTACCGCATTGGCTACGAAATGGGTATTGATAAAGTCAGCCCAATTTTGGCTCAGTTTGGTTTGGGCAGCGCAACGGGCATCGACTTGAGCCATGAAAATGATGGCATTTTGCCATCTAAAGAGTGGAAAGAAAAACGCTTTGCCAAATCCAAACCAGCCGTGCGTGAATGGCATCCTGCAGACATGGTGGCCGTGAGTATTGGACAAGGATACAACGCCTATACGCCCATCCAAATGGCACAAGCGACATCCATTTTGGCCAACAATGGCATTGTGTTCAAACCACACTTGGTGCAGCAAATCATCAATCACGAGACCCAACAAGTGACGTTGATTGAACCAACTCCTGCTCGCACTTTGCCTTTTAACCCAAGCAATTTTGACTACATCAAAAATGCCATGGTAAATGTACTTAAAAGCGGTACCGGCGCTCGGGTAGGTTATGGTTTGCAATACAATATGGGTGGCAAAACAGGAACGGCCCAAGTGGTTCAAATCAAACAAGGTAGCCGATACAGCGCCTCTTCTTTGGCTGAACAACATCGAGATCATGCTTGGTTTATTTCGTTTGCACCTGCAGAAAATCCACAAATTGCCATTGCCGTTTTGATTGAAAATGGTGGTTGGGGTGCCAATGCTGCGCCACTGGCACGCCAATTGTCGGATTATTATTTATTGCAATTGAAAAATGAGCCACCCTTAAAAGGCAAAAACAATACCCAAGAAGCCAAAGCCTTAATGGGCTTAACGCCAGAACAAGAAACAGCAGCAGGAGCCAAAAATGCATCCCGATAGCCAATGGAAAATCTACTGGAATAAATTGGTAGACCCACTTGATATGTGGCTGTTTATTCCCATGGCTTTGATTTACATCATGAGTTTGTTTTTGTTGTACTCTGCCGATGGTCAGCAGTTTACCCAATTAGAGAACAAAACCATCCACACGGTTGTGGGCTTTGTTATGTTGTGGTTGATTGCCAAATCTAAACCCCAAATCTTAAGCAACTTTGCCGTTCCCATGTACTTGATTGGCATTGTTTTATTGATCGGGGTTGCTGTGGCAGGCGTGAGTGTTAATGGCTCAAAACGCTGGCTGAATATTGGTATTACCCGTATTCAGCCATCTGAAATCATGAAAATTGCTGTGCCTTTAATGGTTGCTTGGTATTTTTATCGACATGAGACCCTCACCCGTTGGTATCATTTTGTGATTGGTTTACTGATTTCATTGGTTCCTGTGCTGTTGATTTTAAAACAGCCTGATTTGGGTACATCCATTTTAATTCTCGCTTCAGGCTTGTTTGTTATTTTCTTTGCTGGTTTACCATGGAAAGTGATTTTTGCTGCCTGTATCGGTTTGGCGGCTGCATTGCCATTGATGTGGCAATACGGCATGCGCGACTACCAAAAAGTTCGGGTGATGACTTTACTTGACCCCACAACGGACCCACTAGGTGCAGGCTACCACATTATTCAATCCACCATTGCCATTGGCTCAGGTGGCATCTGGGGCAAAGGCTGGCTCAATGGCACCCAAACCCATTTAGACTACATTCCTGAAAGCACAACCGACTTTATTTTTGCCGTTTTTGGTGAGGAATTTGGTTTGGTTGGCAATCTGATTTTGCTGGCCATTTACTTGGTTATTTTGGGCCGAGGCTTGTACATAGCAGGCCATGCCAGAACCTCATTTGAACGCTTGCTGGCAGCGGCTTTAACCATGGTATTTTTCTGTTACGCTTTTGTGAACATGGGCATGGTCAGTGGCATCTTACCTGTGGTTGGCGTCCCGTTGCCTTTGGTCAGTTACGGTGGTACAGCCACCTTAACCATTATGTTTATTTTGGCTGTTTTGATGAGCATCAACAACCAAAGTCGTTAGCCAACTGCCAAAAAAAAGCCACCTTCTCGGTGGCTTTTTTCATTCAATAGGCATGGTATTACTTGGCTTTACCGCAGCATGCTTTGAATTTTTTCTCACTGCCACATGAACACATGTCATTGCGACCAATTTTGTCGCCATCACGTTTTTGCGTTTTTGGCTTATTGATTAAAGCATGCAAATAACTGTGAATCAGTTGCACAGTCTCTGCCAAATCATTGGCAAAACCATTCATTTCTTTGTCATCGAACTCAATGCCTTCTTCTTCATAAATGCCACCCAATGCCATCACAGGGTAAAATAAATCTTCGAAATCAGCATCATTGTTCGCATATTCAAACCAATCCGTTGCCACAATATCCAAAGCGTACAAATATGCATTGCACCACAGCTTCAAACCATCAATCACATTGCCATCAATCGGTGACACCAACGCTTTTTCAAAGCTTTTGGCCAAAAGCTCTTCTTTGATGTCCGTAACCATCGCTTCAATCAAAGCGATGGCCGCTTCTTTTTGGGCTGAATCGTAATTTTCAATGTCACTGCCCAAAACCACATCCATCCAGTCAGCCACATTGGCTTCATCAGGACCTGAAATCATGGCCGTGAAGAAACCACGCACTTCATCAATGTGCATAGCATCTGAATCACGAAAGTTGATTAAAATATTTTCTAATTGCTGTTGTTTTTCAGCGTTAAATAGCATGGAGTTAACCTTTATAAAAACGTTGTCGCATTTGCTCAAATAAGCAAATTGTCGTGGCCATGGCCACATTAAGAGATTCTGTTTGCCCTTGCATGGGAATTTTAACGCAACTGTCAGCGGCCTGTTGCAAGTCAAAACTCACACCAGCACCTTCATTGCCTACAATCCAAGCGGTTGCCACATTCAATTGTGTTTGGTAAAGCTCAGTGGTTTTTTGTCCCAAACTAGTAGCCAATTTCTGACCTTGGTACTCTTGCAAAAATGCCTGCAAGTTCACATTGGTAAAAAGTGCCAATGAAAAATGAGCTCCCATTGCAGCTCGCAATACTTTGGGTGAAAACACATCTGCAGCTTCCGGGCTTAACAAGATGTTTTTCACACCACTTGCCAGTGCGCTTCTGAGAATCGTTCCCACGTTGCCCGGATCTTGTACGGCTTCTAAAAGCACACAATCTTCATTCAAAGGCCACTTTGTACTTTCAGGCTGCTTAACCACCGTGATGATTTCTTCGGCATTGTCCAATGAACTGATTTTGTGCAAAAGACCATCACTCACCAGATAAATCAAATGTGCATCAACTTGGCTTAACAGGGCTTGTACTTCGGGTTGATCGTGCTTGTGTTTGGGTACAAAAATAGCCTCTGGCATTTGCTTGCTATCCAAAAAAGCACCTAACAAATGATTGCCTTCTAACACCATCACCGCATCTTTTTTACGGTATTTGCTGTGGCCTAGCCATTTATTCAGTTGTTTGATTTTAATATTGTGTGCTGATTCAATGATTTTCATGCGTTTTTCTGCAATTCATCTTCCAAAACCACATAAATGTCTTGGATATCGGTTAATCGTCGAATGCGCTCAAAAAAAACATGCGCTTCGGTATAGTTCAGTTTTAACATCCCTAGCCACTGCTTTAAACGCGCTACAGGGTATTTGCTATTGGCATCCATTTCACAACACAAATCCACAAAGACTTTCAGCCATGGAAGCAATTGTGACCACGTCCAAGGAACGAGGGTTTCACCTTGTTCATGTGCTTTGATTTGTAACGCCAAATCTGGCTGCCTTACAGCACCGCGACCTAACATCACGCTGTCACAACCACTCACTGTTTTGATGTCAATATAATCTTGCAAGGTAAAAACATCGCCATTCGCAGTCACGGGAATGCCTACTGATTCACGAATTTTTCGCACCCAAATCCAATGTGCCGGCGGCGTATAGCCTTCAACTTTGGTGCGCGCATGAACAGTCAAATGACAAGCACCTGCGCTGGCAATGGCATCTGCACACTCTAGCGCCAAATCTTTATTTTCAAAACCCAAGCGCATTTTGGCTGTTAATGGAATATTATCTGGCAAATGATTAGAAATCGTTTTAACTATATGGTATATTTTATCTGGCGTTTGCAATAAGACAGCACCACCTTGATGCTTGTTCACTGTTGGCGCAGGACAACCAAAGTTGATGTCGATTTTCTGTGCTCCAAAACGAACCGCTTCTAAAGCGTTGAATGCCATATTGTCTGCATCGCTACCGAGCAACTGAACCACACATGGAACCCCTGCGCGTGTTAGTGTTTCGGTGGCCAATTCAGGCACATATTTAAGCCATGTTGATTTAGAATGAACCGTGTGGGTGATGCGCACAAATTCGCTAACACATTCATCAAATCCACCGATTTGAGTCAGCATATCGCGCATAACAGCATCTACAAGCCCCTGCATCGGTGCTAGAATTAACTGCATAACAACCTTAATCAACAATAAAGCATCAATTTTACCCTGTTTATAGACCATGACACAAAAAATACCATTAATTATTGATACCGACCCAGGTCAAGATGATGCCGCTGCCATTTTAATGGCATTTGGCTTACAGAACTTAGGGCTGATTGACTTGATTGCCATCACCACTGTCGCTGGCAATGTTCCATTAAACTACACCACTGAAAATGCCCGCATGATTTGTGACTGGGCCAATGAAACTCGCACCCCTGTTTATGCTGGCATGGAAAAACCTTTGATTAAATCATTGGTCAGCGCAGAAGAAGTTCATGGTCAATACGGGCTAGATGGTATTTTGCGCCATGAACCCAATACACCATTGCAACGATTACATGCAGTGCCTTTTTTGGTCGAAACATTGCTCAATGCACCAGAAAAAAGCATCACTATTTGTGCCATTGGTCCGTTAACCAATATCGCTCAAGCGCTTAGCTTAGCGCCCGAATGCAAACAAGGCATTAAAGAGATTGTCATCATGGGTGGTTGTTATTTCGAAGCAGGCAACATCACCCCTGCTGCCGAATTTAACTTCTATGTTGACCCACATGCTGCCAAAATCGTTTTTGACAGCGGCATTCCAATAGTTGTTTTGCCTTTGGATGTCACCCACAAAGCACGAATAACACAAGATCGCATGCAAAAATTGCGTGAGCTTGATAATCAAAATGGTGCACGCCTTGCGGACATATTGCAAAGCTATGAGCGTTACGACACCCAAAAATTTGGTTTGGATGGCGCACCACTTCATGACCCTTGTGCGGTGGCTTATATTGCTTACCCTGAGTTATTTCATTCGCGTATTTGCTTTGTGGACATTGAAACATCAGGGCGCATTACCGAAGGAGCCAGTGTTGTTGACTGGTATGGTAAATTAGCACAAACAGAAAATGCCAAATGGGCAACTGCACTGGAAGAAGAGGCTTTTTTTGAAGCACTCACAGCAGCCATTGCCACCTTGCCCTAAAACCTATTTTGATAAGGGCTTTTACTGTTAAAACAGCTCATTATCAATACTTTGTCATTTTGTTAGTAAAATGAATAACAATGACATACTTGCCACCTGCCATGCTGATGCATATTATAACAACAACGTTAACTTACTGATGGGAGCTTACAATGGAACAAGCCGTATTTGCTGGTGGTTGTTTTTGGTGTACCGAAGCCCTTTTTTCTAACCTTAAAGGCGTAAAAAGCGTGACTTCCGGCTATACCGATGGCCACAAAGAAAATCCCAGTTATTCCGAAGTCTGTTCTGGCTCAACCGGGCACACCGAGGGTGTATTGATTGAGTTTGACCCCACTGTTATCTCATATGCTGATTTGTTATCATTTTTTTTACTGAGCCACGATCCAACCCAGCTAAATGGGCAAGGCAATGATATCGGTACGCAATACCGCTCGGGCATCTACTACCTTGATCATGCCCAACAACAAAGTGCATTAAAAGCAATTGAGTTAGCACAAGAGGAATACCGCTTGCCGATTGTGACTGAAGTCAAACCAGCCAGTATTTTCTATCCTGCCGAAGAAGAACATGACCAATACTTCATGCACAACAGCACCCAACCTTATTGCCAAGTGGTCATCAGTCCAAAACTAAAAAAAGCACGAGAAGCGTTTGCCCACTTATGGCGCTAATGCTATATTCTCAGCTTGTATTCACGTCAGTCACACAAAGGGTTAAGCATTAAATGAACAGCCAATTTCAAAATATCGGGATTGTAATCCGTCCTAATACACCTGATATTCACGATACGGTCAATGCCTTAATTCAGTTTTTGCTTGATGAAAACCGCACAGTGGTATTGGACAAAGGCAGCCTGCATGATTTTGAACAAATGGCTTGCTTTTCACAATGTGAAGTGACTGAAAAAGAGCTCATTGGGAACCGCTGCCATGTTGTTTTGGTTTTGGGCGGTGATGGCACCTTTTTGTCGGTTGCTCGAGTGATTGCCCCATATCGAACCCCTTTAATTGGCATTAACTTAGGTAACTTGGGCTTTTTAACTCAAGTTCCACCCAATAATATCGTCAACGACATTAACAATATGTTGTCTGGAAAATACCTTCCAGAAGACAGAATTCTATTGGAAACCCGTCTGATTCGCGATGGGCAAACCATCGATTCACCTCACCTGGCATTGAATGATGTGGTCTTAAGCCGAGGTGGACTTGGCCAAATGATTGAATTCGAAGTCTTCATTAATCAAGAATTTGTTTACACACAGCGCTCTGATGGCTTGATTATTGCCACCCCAACAGGTTCAACAGCCTATTCTTTGGCTGCAGGTGGCCCTATTTTGCAATCGACCTTACGCGCCATCACATTGGTGCCCATTTGCCCACAATCCATGACCAACCGCCCCATTGCCATCAGTGATGCTTGCGAAGTCGAGATTCTCATCACCCGTGGCCACGATGCTCGCATGCATTTCGATGGCCAAAGTTATGTTGATCTGCAAACCATGGATCGCATCATTATCCACCGTTATCGCAATTCATTGCGCGTTCTACACCCAACAGATTATCAATACTATAAAACACTTAGAAACAAGCTCCATTGGGGCGAACAACTGGTTTAGGAATTCCCATGCTACTGGCACTGTCTTTACGAAACTTCGTGATTGTTGATCGACTGAACTTGTCTT
>JASLBZ010000059.1 GCA_030146285.1 Neisseriaceae bacterium
GCTGGTGTCTGTAATCGATCGATATCCAACCATGAAAATAACAGACAAAGGCAGAAACTGCTTAGAAGTAATGACGGCCTGGTTTTGAACACATCTTTGAGCGTGGGTGAGAATTACCTGTGTAGCATACCAATATAAAAAATCATGTGTGGGCATTTTTGTTTTGCTGGGTTTATTTGTATGTACAATTAATCAAGTTTGAGAAATTTAAGGCAAGGTATTGTTATGTTATGAGATATTTGCATAGCAAAGCGATGAGCACAAAAAAAGCACCCTGATGAGGAGTGCTTTTTTTGGTAGTGTTATGCTTGATTGCCAAAAACAATGTCAGGCTGTTGTACCGCCATGCTCAGAACCTGTATTAAAGTGTTTAATTCTTGTTCTTGGATAATATAAGGCGGCATGATGTAAATCAAATAGCCAAAAGGGCGGATCCACACACCATGCTCAACAAAAAATGCTTGTAACGAGGCCATATTAACGGGCTTGTGGGTTTCAATCACACCAATGGCACCTAAGACACGCACATCGGCAACCACATCGCTGTATTGGGCCAGCGGCAATAGGCCTTGTTGCAATTGTTGTTCAATTGCCAATACTTGGTGTTGCCAGTCATTTTGTTGCAATAAGGCTAAGCTTGCGCTAGCAACAGCACAGGCCAAAGGGTTGCCCATGAATGTTGGACCATGCATAAAGCAGCCTGCTGCACCATTGCTCACAACATCGGCAACATGCCGGCTGGTGATGACCGCAGACAAAGTCATGTAACCACCTGTTAAAGCCTTGCCCACGCACATGATATCCGGTTGAATATTGGCATGCTCACAAGCAAAAAGCTTGCCGGTTCGTCCAAAACCAGTGGCAATTTCATCTGCAATAAAAAGCACATTGTACTCTTGGCACAACGCAGCCACGCTTTTCAAATACTCAGGGTGGTAAAAGCGCATGCCGCCAGCACCTTGGACGATGGGCTCTAAAATCACTGCAGCAATTGTCTGGTGTTGTGCCATAAATGTGGTTTTGAAAGGCTCAAAATCGTGGGCATCCCAAGTATCATGAAAACCACACTCAGGCGAAGGGACAAAGATGTGCTCAGGCAAATAGCCTTGGTAAAGACTGTGCATGGAGTTTTCAGGATCACAAACGCTCATTGCACCAAAGGTGTCTCCATGATAACCGTGTTTGAGCGTTAGGAATTTTTGGCGTTTTTGTCCTAAAGATTGCCAATATTGCAAAGCCATTTTCATGGAAACTTCGACGGCAACAGAGCCTGAGTCGGCAAGGAAAACACATTCTAGATTGTCCGGTACCATTTTCAATAAAGCTTGGCAAAGTTCAATGGCAGGAGCATGGGTAATGCCACCAAACATAACATGTGCCATTTGGTCAATCTGTTCTTTGGCAGCTTGGTTCAATACTGGGTGATTGTAACCATGAACTGCTGCCCACCAAGATGACATACCATCAATCAATTCTTGAGCATTGTCTCGTATTAATCTCACTCCTTGGGCACTGGCTATCGGATAGCAAGGCAAAGGCTGAGTCATGGAGGTGTAAGGATGCCAAATGTGTTCACGGTCAAATGCCAAATCATGGCTAGAAAATGCGTTCAAAATTGTCTCTTCGCTGAAAAATACAGCTGTACCATAACTGAAATTATCAAGATTGTGTAGGAAAATGCTGTCATAAGTGTTGACAATATTTCGACTCTGGAGAACACTTGGAGTCCAATTTGATTGATACAAATATAAAAAATGAGCTGGTTTGATAAAATAAATCAAGAATTAAATCTGAAAAAACAACAGGATGTATATCGTTCTCGGACGGTGCGCTCAGCTGTTTATGAGGGTGCTCATATTAGAGTAGATGACCAAAAATACCTCAATTTTTCCAGCAATGACTATTTAGGCTATAGCCAACATCCAAGTTTGGTGGCTGCAGCACAAGAACACATTCAACATTTTGGTTTGGGCAGTACCGGCTCACCGTTGCTGGCAGGACATACCGATGTTCATGCGCAATTGGAAACTGAATTGGCCAGATGGCAAGGTTTTGAGCGTGCCTTGCTGTTCAATTCAGGGTTTGCTGCTAACCAAGCGTTGATTTATGCTTTGTTGGGCAAAAACGACCGCATATTGGCTGATAAACTAAGCCATGCTTCTTTGTTAGAAGCTGCCATGCATAGCCCTGCAAGCTTACAGCGCTTTCAGCACAACCAGCCGGATTCTTTGCAAAAGCTATTGAACATGGAATGCATGGGTGAAACACTGGTGGCAACCGAAGGCGTTTTTAGCATGGATGGTGATCAAGCACCATTGTTGGCTTTGCAAAAACTGGCCAATGACAATCGGGCGTTATTTGTTGTGGATGATGCCCATGGGCTGGGTGTTTTGGGCGCTGAAGGCAAGGGAACTTGCTCAGCGCAAGGCATGCGTCCAGATATTTTGGTCTTGGCCTTTGGCAAAGCCATGGGTTTAAGTGGTGCTGCTATTTTGTGCTCTCATGATGTGGCCGAATTCTTGATTCAATCTGCACGCCATTATGTGTACAGCACTGCCATGCCAGCTTTTCAGGCTGCCTCTTTAAACAGCGCTTTGTCATTATTGCGCCAAGACAATGGTGTACAATGTCGCCTACAACAAAACATTGCTTATTTTAAAACCTGTTTTGCAGCTGCGAATGTACCATTAACGTTGTTACCCAGTGACACAGCCATTCAGCCAGTTGTAATCGGCAAAAGTCTTGATGCACTGAATATGGCCAATGCTTTACGCCAGCAAGGTTTGTGGCTTAGTGCCATTCGGACACCCACAGTACCAATGGGTCAAAGCCGTTTGCGTTTAACCTTAACAGCTTTACACAGTAAAAATGATATTGAAACATTAATACAAGGATTGCAATATGTCAGCCGAAGAGCAATACAATAAGGCTGCCATTTCCCAAGCTTTTGGTCGTGCAGCGCCAACCTACGATGCGCACGCAACCTTGCAAAGAGCGGTAGGGAAACAATTGAACACATTGTTTGACTTCGCCCAAGAACCCGAGACGTTATTGGATATTGGTTGTGGCACAGGCTTTATGGCAGCACATTGGCAACGGCAACACACAGAGGTTTGTGCCTTGGACTTGTCTTTAGACATGTTAAACGTTGCCAAAGCCAAGAACAGTGCCTCTTGGTATGTACAAGCCGATGCAGAGCAATTGCCCTTTGCCAATTCCAGTTTTTCGGCATGTTGCAGTAATTTATCATTACAATGGTGCCAAGATTTAAAACGACCGGTCACTGAAATGTATCGGGTTTTGAAACAACAAGGTTGTGCCATTTTCAGCACCCTGATTGCAGGGTCATTGAATGAATTAAGCATGGCATGGCAAAGCATTGATCAAGCTTCG
Organism: Neisseriaceae bacterium; assembly: GCA_030146285.1. Taxonomy (GTDB): domain Bacteria; phylum Pseudomonadota; class Gammaproteobacteria; order Burkholderiales; family Neisseriaceae; genus JASLFS01. Next base: position 3,394 of record JASLBZ010000059.1, read on the forward strand.
CATGTGAATGGCTTTTTAAGCCAGGAACAGCTACTGCAAGTATTATCAAGCATTGGTGCGGACAAAAGCCAATACGTCACCGCAACACACACCATGTGGTATCCATCAGTATTGAGCATGATGCAAGATTTAAAGGGCATTGGGGCAACCCACATCCACAAAAATCGTCGCCAAGGCTTGTTAACACGCAGCCATTTGTTGGCGCTAGAAGAAGCAATGCAGCCATTTAAAAACGAACAAGGTTTGTTGCCTCTGAGCTATCATATTTTTTATGGGATATTACAACGTGAGTAAGACATGGTTTGTGACCGGAACTGACACAGAAGTCGGTAAAACGCACAGCAGTTGTGCTTTGATTCAAGCTTTGGCCAATCAAACCAAGCAAAAAATAGCGGGTTTTAAACCCATAGCTTCAGGCAGCTCATGGGTGAATGGACAGCTGCACAATGATGATGCTTTGGCACTTCAACAATACAGCACGGTGGCTCTGGATTATCAAGACGTGAATGTTTTAAGTTTAGAAGAAGCCACTGCACCGCACATTGCCAGTGAGATTGAAAACCGAGCGATTGATTTATCCGCCTTACAACAAGGCCTAAGCAACATTCAGAACAAAGCTGATTTTGTGGTGGTGGAGGGTGCAGGTGGTTGGCATGTACCGCTGCTGCCTGATTTTGATTTTGCAGATTGGGTGATTGCACAGCAATTGCCAGTCATCTTGGTGGTGGGCGTGAAGCTAGGTTGTATTAACCATGCGCTGTTAACAGCCAAAGCCATATTGCAATCAGGGCTTCGTTTGGATGGATGGATTGCCAATGAGGTTGTTGCTGCTAGCCCACGTCAATCTGAATACCTGATGTCGTTACAAAAACTTTTACCTGCGCCTTGCTTGGGCATCATTAAGCATGGTGATGGCATTCATCAAGCAGCACAGCGATTGAATGTTGATTTATTATTGAAAACAGCAAATAAAAACGAGACCACCCAGCCATAGCGCATTGGGGCTTTTTACCTAATACATTGCATTACAAAGATGGGAACACACATGAGCGTTGTACAAGCCGTTAAACCGTTAGCCAAAGCCACTCCACACAAAACTGCAGAGTACTGGCGCGTATGCCAAGTCGAAGACTTATATGGCAAACCTTTTTTAGAATTGATCATGCAAGCTGCTAACGTTCATCGTGAGCATTTTGACCCCAGCAAAATTCAATTATCAAGCTTGATGTCGATTAAAACAGGCGGTTGCCCTGAGGATTGTGCATATTGTCCACAGTCGGCTCATCACAATACGGGCTTAGAAAAAGAAAAGCTATTGGATGTGGCAGAGATTGTTGAACAAGCCAAAATTGCCAAAGAACGCGGTGCAAGTCGTTTTTGTATGGGCGCGGCTTGGCGTGGACCAAAGCCAAGAGACATTGAAAAAGTCAGCGAGATGATTGCATCAGTCAAAGCCTTAGGCTTGGAGACGTGCGGTACATTTGGCATGTTAGAAGCGGGTATGGCGGAAGATTTACGTGATGCTGGTTTGGATTACTACAATCACAACTTGGACACAGCACCAGAAAATTATGAAAACATTATTCAAACTCGCCAGCATGAAGATCGCATGGACACTTTGGGTAAGGTTCGTGATGCGGGCTTGAAAGTGTGTTGTGGTGGTATTGTGGGTATGAATGAAACCCGAAAAGACCGTGCGTCTTTGTTAGCCAGTCTTGCCAATTTAGATCCACAACCGGAAAGTGTGCCCATCAATCAGCTGATCAAAGTCGAAGGAACACCTTTGGCCGATGCCGAAGATTTGGATTGGACCGAATTTGTTCGTACCATTGCAGTGGCCAGAATCATCATGCCCAATAGTTATGTGCGTTTGTCTGCTGGGCGCCAAGGCATGAGCGAGTCAACACAAGCTTTGTGTTTCTTAGCAGGTGCCAATTCGATTTTCTATGGCGATAAACTGTTAACCACAGCCAACCCTGAAGAAGACCTTGACCGTGTGTTAATGGATAAATTGGATTTAAGTCCTTTGTAACGGCACTTATCAAAAAACACGCAAAAGCACCTCTAACAGAGGTGCTTTTTTAATGCCTCTTTGACAACACTGCTTAGGCAGCCTGTAAAAAACCAATACCATTGAAAAGGAAAAGACAGATTGGCCTTACTCAGGTACATTGATAAAAAACCTTTTCGATGTGAGCGCATTTTATGTCCAGAATGCGTTGAGAAAATAGCACTATCTGTTAAGATTGTGTGCTCGTGTTTTGCACTAACCCAATAAAGGAATTTCAGCATGGTAAACCCACCATTTCCCACTCAGCTCTTTCATGATATTGATCAGCACCCAGAAGATTTTCGTTTATTGGAACGAATTCCTTTGACCAAAACAGCCAACACATGGCCATTAGAGCTTTCAGAGCCGGTTGGGGATGAGTTGGTGATGGTATTGCTTGATACTGAAACCACGGGTTTGTCTTGTGAAGATGATGCCATTATCGAACTGGGCATGGTCAAGATTTTGTACAGTAAATCTCAAAAGCGGATTGTCTCAATTTTGGATGTGATTAGTTTGTATGAAGATCCCAAACGACCCATTCCTGAGTTTATTACGCAATTAACAGGCATCAATGATGAGATGGTGGCAGGACAACGAATCGATGATGCATTGGTCTCACAGTGGCTGGGTGACAACACTTTGGTGGTGGCGCACAATGCCAGTTTTGATCGTCCTTTTTTTGAAAAACGTTTTAGCCATTTAACCCACTTGCCTTGGGCATGTACAGCCAGAGGCATTGATTGGCCTGAATTGGGTTTTGAAAGTCGTAAATTAGAATATTTGCTATTGCGTTTAGGTTGGTTTTACGAGGGTCACAGAGCATCGATTGACTGCTTGGCAATGGCTTGGCTTTTTTATGTATTGCCTGAAGCAATGGTTGATATGTTGGAAACTGCACGTCGAAGAACTGTTTCAGTTAAGGCTTTTGGTGCGCCATTTGAAGTGAAAGATACTTTAAAAGAACATGGCTACCGTTGGCACAATGGTGATAAAGGTGCAAACAAACATTGGTGGCGCGAATTGGATGAAAAAGATTTGATTGCAGAGCAAGCTTTTTTAGACACGGTATACCATCAAGGCTCGCAACAAGCCCATTATGATTACCAAGATGCCCGTAGTAGATTTAAAAACAAATAAAACAATCAGATAGCCTGTGTCGGTATTCATATTGATGTGCACAGGTTTGATTGAACAAAAGCCTTCATTGAACATCAGGCTTGGTTATGCATGATGATCAGGTGAAACAAAAAACACTGAAAAACAGCCAATCAATAACTTTGCTTGTCTTAATGCCGTTTATTTACTTATAATCAATATCGCATTTCAATATGCCAATTGGAATTGACCGTGTATTTGCTGTTGATTTTGATTGGCATGAAAATAATGAAAACATATAAATGATTAGGGTAGATATTGTGATTAAAAAAATTCTGGGGTTGTTTGGAGCAGTATTGGTAGCAGTAACGTTAAGTGCATGTTCAAGCAAAAGCCCTGAAGATGTTGCCATCAGTTTTGTTGAGGCAAGCTACAAAGGCAATGCTGATAAAATGATGGACATGATTTATTTGCCAGCGGACAAGCAAGATCAACCTGGAACCAAAGACATGCTCAGCGGCAAACTAAAACAAGCTGCTGCCAAAAGCAAAGAAAATGCGGACAGAAAAGGTGGTGTTAAAGACATCACTGTTCAAGAATCTAAAATTGATGAAGCCAATGGTTTAGGGCAGGTGATTGTCAATATTGATTTTAAAAATGAAGGCTCTCAAAGTGAGACTGATCGTGTGAAATTGATTCAAAATGATGGACAATGGAAAATCAGTCTGTAATTCATGATGCTTCAAAAAAAGCCTTGTTTTTAACAGGGCTTCTTTTTTTATGCATTTCGCTATTGGGCTGTAGCCCCACCAAGCATGAACACACAGATGAAACATGGGTTAACAACGTCAACCAGAGCATCACAACAACGTTTCAAGTGGGCGATTGGATTGTGAGAGCGGGCACAGGCCATGAGAGCCAGTTGATTATGAAGCTCAGTGGTAGCGAATTTTCACACATTGGTGTGATTACCCAAGTGACGCCAGAAGTTCGCATTGTTCATGCCACAACTGACGACAAACCCAGTCAAAAAAATCAAGTCATTGAGTCGAGTTTGGGGGAGTTTACCCACCATTCATTGGCAAGCAAATGGGCTGTATATCGCTACTTAGACATGCCTTTGGCCAAGATGCAACAAATGGCGATTGAAGTAGAGCAAAAACAAGGACTGCCTTTTATTTTGGACACCCAAGAGCATCCACATCGTTATTGCACAAGCATCATTGCCGAATCATTGCCGCTTGCTGTTCAGAATAAACTCACATGGCAAACGGTGAACTTTCCTGGCTTTAAAGGAAAATTATTGTATCCCAATGCCTTCTTGCATTTGCAAAACACCCATTTAATATACCAAAGTGATGCATTGCCGGTTATTTGAGGCAAACACACAGCATAAAAGGCATAAATCAAGTACACTGTCGCCTTTACGATGAATCCTCAAATTGACAAGACACCCACATGGCACTGAAAGCAACAATTTACAAAGCAAACATTAATATCGCCGACATGAACCGCAATCATTATGAAGATGTGCAATTGACCTTGGCACAACACCCATCTGAAAGCGAGTCACGCATGATGTTGCGCCTTTTGGCTTGGATTTGCCATGCAGATGAGCGTTTGGTTTTCACCAAAGGTTTGGCTGCAGATGATGAGCCAGAAGTATGGCGTTTAAATGATTACAATGAACCTGATTTGTGGATTGAACTGGGATTACCTGATGAGAAACGATTGCGCAAAGCTTCTCATCAAGCACAAGAAGTGATTTTGTATGCCTATGGTGAGCGTGCGGCAAGTGTTTGGTGGCAGCAAAACAAAGGCAAATTAAGCATGCTTAAAAATGTGAGCATTGTTTTTCTAGACGATGCACAATTATCACAATTAACATCACTGTGCCAGCGCAGTATGGTGTTGCAGGCAACCTTACAAGAAGACACCATTTATCTGGCTGACAATGAACAGCATTTGGGTTTTAAATTTGACGTTTGGCAAGAGGCCGCTCAATAACAATGATTCAACTTTCAAACAATGTGTCCTTATCTTTGGATGAAATTGAACTCACTGCCATTCGTGCGCAAGGATCAGGTGGACAGCATGTGAACAAAACATCGACTGCCATCCACCTTCGTTTTGACATTCGTGCTTCCAGTTTGCCTGAGTATTACCAACAGCGGTTATTGGCGTTAAAACACCATTTGATTACGGCCAATGGCATGGTGGTGATTAAATCACAAGAGCACCGCAGTCAAGAAATGAACAAAGAAGCTGCCATTGCACGTTTGGTGGCTTTGATTACAGAGGCGATGGTGGTGCAAAAAGCCCGACATGCAACCAGACCGACACTGGGTTCTAAAAAAAGAAGATTAGAAGGCAAAGCCAAAAAAGGCATTACCAAGTCATTGCGTGGCAAGGTACGCTTGGATTAGCCACCACAATAGGGCATCAATCTAAACATAAAGAGTAGGGTGATGATGAATCTTATTTTGCAATCAGAATAACCCACAAAAAAAACGACCTTTAAGGTCGTTTTTTTATCACATAATATTATTTACTGATGAAGTACTGATTGTAAATAGATTCAAAAGTACCTTTGTCTTTCACTTTTTTTAGCGCTTCATTGAATACTGCCAGTGTTTCGGTATCGCCTTTTTGTACGGCAATACTGTAGTATTCTTTATCGAAGTTTTCTGTTTCAATTTTGGTGAAACCTTTGTCGCCATTGTTTTTCAAATAGTGATCGATAACGGCGCTATCGCTGATAACAGCGTCAACACCATTGTTTTCCAATTCTTTTAACACCAAAGGCAAGCTCTCAAAACGGGCAATTTTATTGCTGGTTTGACCCAGTAATTTAGAAGCCACTAAGTCACCTGTGTTGCCTGTTACCACACCAACACGGCTTAAGTTTTTCAATTCATCTGCATTGGCCAATGTTTTGCCTTTTGGCAACAAAATGACTTGTTGGATTTCAAAATAAGGATCAGTAAAATCAAATGATTGTTGGCGCTCTTCGGTCATGGTCACCGCAGAAATCAAAGCATCTGCATCGCCTGTCGACAAGCTTGCAAATAAACCATCCCAAGGTTGGTTTTTGAATTCGACCTTAAAGTTGCCTTCTTTGGCCATGGCTTTAATCAAATCAACATCAAAGCCAGCCAATTCACCATTGGTTGTGGCATATTCAAAAGGTGCAAACTCAGCATTCATCGCAACGCGGTATGTTTTTTCTTGTGTTGCTTCAGAGGCTGCTGGGTTGTTTTCTACAGATGCTTTTGAATCACTACCACCGCCACAAGCAGTTAAAGCCATACTTGAGAAAAGTACAGCAGTTGATAGCCATTTCTTCATGTTCATTAACGATTCCTTATCCTGCGTTTGAGACGCCAAATTATTTTGTTTAATTTTTTATTTTAACACAAAGAATTACCACCATTTGAAAAATTAGAGTTTTTCATTAAAAAGACAGTCAAGCCAGGTAAATGCATAAAAAAACGAATTGATTCAATCGCCTTAAGACTTAAAGAATAGGGTCTTGCGAATGAAAAAAAGAATAGAAGCAATCGTTGTATGTTTATGCTTATTTATTCTTTTGCTTGGCGCCAGAGTATTATATGATAATGCTTATTAAATTTTTTAATTTAAAAACGGAGCCTAGCATGAATATCGCAAATAGCATTACGGACCTAATTGGCAACACACCTTTGGTGAAACTAAATAACTTAACCAAAGATTTAGAAGCAACTGTGGTTGCTAAATTAGAGTTTTTTAACCCAGGCAGCAGTGTTAAAGACCGTATTGCTGTGGCCATGATTGATGCTGCAGAAGCAGCAGGTAAGATCAATAGCAACACAGTGATTGTTGAGCCAACCAGCGGCAACACAGGCATTGGATTGGCAATGGTTTGTGCTGCACGTGGTTACAAGTTATTGATTACGATGCCGGAAACCATGAGTCGTGAGCGTCGCATGTTATTGCGTGCATATGGTGCTCAATTGGTTTTAACACCAGGTGCTGAAGGCATGGGCGGTGCAATTGCTAAGGCACAAGCATTGGTTGATGAACATCCCAATACATACTTTATGCCACAACAATTCGCCAACCCAGCCAATCCGGAAGTCCACCGCAAAACCACAGCTGAAGAAATTTGGCGTGATACCGATGGCAAAGTTGATATTGTCGTTGCCGGCGTAGGTACAGGCGGTACAATTACGGGTGTTGGTGAAGCGTTAAAAGCCAAAAATAGCAACATTCAAATCATTGCCATTGAGCCTGATACATCTGCGATTTTATCTGGTGGACCAAAAGGCCCACATCCGATTCAAGGCATTGGCGCAGGCTTTATTCCTGATGTATTGAATACCCAAATTTACGATGAAGTGCTGCCTGTTAGTGGACAAAGTGCTTTTGAAACAGCCCGTTTTATGGCTGAAAAAGAGGGCGTATTGGTCGGCATTTCATCAGGAGCGGCTGTTTGGGGTGCTTTGCAAATTGGCAAACGCCCTGAAAACAAAGGCAAATTGATTGTGGTGTTATTGCCTTCTTGTGGTGAGCGATATTTGTCAACGCCATTGTTTGAGAACTTGGCATAAAGCCATAAGGCTTGTATCTTTCATGGATTTATTGTACCGTAGCAGTATGTATATTTGATAAAATAATGTCCCATGAAAAAATACGTATTGACTTTGCTACTTGCGGGCCTCATTACAGGCTGCTCTAGTGTTTACATTCCTGGCACTGGCGGTGGAAAAAGCCCAACGTCAACATCTCAAGAATCTTACACATTGGCACCACAACATTGGTCTGATGTTGCTAAGATTCGAGATGAAGCCAATCGCTTGGCCATGCAGGTTGGTCGTGGTGATATTACCAAGGTGCAGGCTGCTCAATTGCTAGACAAATACCGAGTTAAACTGGTTGGTCGCAACAGTGTTGATGACAGTGTTTACAGTGTTTATTTGCGCTCAGCAGTAGAAAGCCAAAGTGGTAAAATTACCAGCGCCCAATCTAAAGCAGCCATTCAAAACGCTTTAACAGGTTGGCAACAACGTTGGCCTAATATGCAACATAAGCCTAGCAATCCAGCATTTACAAACTTCCTTATGGAAGTCATGAACATGAAAACATTAAATTAAATTTAATTGCTTCCATCTTCAAAAAAAGCCTATATTTATGAAAATATAGGCTTTTTATTTAATTTTTTTTGTGCTTTTGATTTAAGCGCGTTTTTTTTCTATTACCGAAGTTAAATAAATTGACAGTATTGATGTCAACAAAGCCAAACCACCCAAAACGGCAAAGAAAATAATGGGAACGCTGCTATTCATGATGTTTATCTATCCTAATGTGTGTTGTTAACCAACGATGTAAAAATACAAACTCGTACCCAATGATAGTCCATAGTTTCTAATTAATAAAGAGTTTGTATATGATTTTTAGATTACATTAGAGCCAATTAAGTTCTTATTGCTGCTTTAAACCGCATACATGATTCATCTAAACCAACAATCATTTAAAAAGAAATGACCACATGTGATATTTAAAAACTAAGGGTTGCCTTGAGAGATCCAAGGTTAGAGAAATCCAAGTTTATTTTGAGCGCTCAAAAAATTATAAAGCCAATGCCAACAACTAAGCATTTATTAAAAAATAGCAGACGAAAAATCATGTTTTTAGCGATTCATAAAAACACAGCAAACATGATAAAAAGAGATAAATAGATGCATTAAATTCAATTCCAATCCATAATTCAAACTTCGCATAATATATATTATGTTAAATTTTACATCCATATACAAAGGTGCGTCGCTATCGCGCCACTCCTTCGAATAAACTGAATCATGTATTAAGACCACAAAACACCCATACAGAATAATCACTCATTTTAAATCCATCTTTTAAAGACTGTCTGCAATAAAAACGATTTAATTTTCATTTATAAAAGCAATAATGGCTATCTGCTAGCATTCCCATCGGTT
>JASLBZ010000085.1 GCA_030146285.1 Neisseriaceae bacterium
AATTTTTTATAGGAGTAATCACCATCGCACAAGAACGCGAAGCACGTATTAACGGTGAAATCACCGCCAAGGAAGTGCGTTTAATTGGCCCTGAGGGCGAACAACTGAATGTTGTTTCTTTGCGCGAAGCTATTGCATTAGCCGAAGAGCATGACGTTGATTTGGTGGAAATTTCACCGAATGCAAAACCACCAGTTTGTAAAGTAATGGATTTTGGTAAATTCAAGTACGAACAATCTAAAAAACGCGATGAAGCACGCAAGAAGCAAAAACAAGTTCAGGTTAAGGAGATCAAATTCCGTCCTGCAACTGACTCTGGCGACTATGCGATTAAGATGCGTAATATCACTCGCTTCTTAGAAGATGGCGATAAAGTGAAAGTTACTTTGCGTTTCCGTGGTCGTGAGATGGCTCACCAACAATTGGGCGCAACGTTGCTAAAACGTGTTCAAGAAGATTTGGCTGAAATCGGCGTTGTAGAGCAATTTCCGAAAATGGAAGGTCGCCAAATGGTGATGATGATTGCTCCGAAGAAGAAGTAAGGTTATAATGTGCGACTTCTTTCTCTAAACCGCGGAAAGAAGTTGGTAGTATCTTGCGGTAAAAAACTGTGGATTCATGGGTTTAAAGTGCTTCGGCCCCCAGTGTCCTTATCTAATAATATTAGGAGCTTTTCATGCCTAAAATGAAAACCAAATCGGGTGCTAAAAAGCGCTTCAACGTGTTGGGTAATGGTGGTGTTAAACGCGCGCATGCGTTTAAGCGTCATATTTTGACCAAAAGAACCACAAAGAATAAGCGTCAGTTACGTGGCACCACTATGGTGAACGAACGTGATATGGCTTCTGTTTCTAAAATGTTACCCTACGCTTAAGGAGTGTAAAATATGCCACGCGTAAAACGCGGCGTTACCGCCCATGCTCGTCATAAAAAAATCATCGCGTTAGCTAAAGGCTATCGTGGTCGTCGTAAAAACGTCTATCGCGTTGCTAAACAAGCAGTGATGAAGGCTGGTCAATATGCTTACCGCGACCGTCGTCAACGTAAACGTCAATTCCGTCAGTTATGGATTATCCGTATCAATGCTGGTGCTCGCGCATCTGGCTTGTCGTATAGCCGTTTCATGAATGGTTTGCGTAAAGCGTCTATCGAAATCGACCGTAAAGTATTGGCTGATTTAGCCGTATTTGACAAAGCAACATTTGCAGCCTTAGTTGAAAAAGCTAAAGCCGCTCTTGCTTAATCGAGATTGAAACAAAAGGGAGGCTTCTTGCCTCCCTTTTGTTTTTTTTATTTTGTATTATTGTGTTTCAATTCAATTGCTTGTGTTAGACTCTTGGCTCTGCGCTATTGGTGTGGGTATTTCAGAGAAAAAGGGTGATTGTTGTCTTGAAATCACTGTCATGTAAAAAAACAAGTAAAAACAGCAAGATACAGATACATCAATATTGGTGTGAAGTATGCTTTTAAAAGGCTTTAAAGTTAGGCTTTCAGGCTGCCTTACTTTAAGGCTTTAGCATTTAAATTAAACAGATGGATGAGCAACGATGGAACAAGTTAAAGAAATTGTTGATCAAGGTATCGCTGAATTATCAGCCGTTAGCACTTTGCAAGAACTCGAAGTGGTAAAAGCGCAATACCTTGGTAAAAGTGGTCAGTTGACTGCTTTACTAAAAAGCGTTGGCAAAATGTCACCAGAAGAGAAAAAAACAGCTGGTGCTGCCATTAACCAAGAGCGTGTGCGTTTACAGGCTGCCTTAGATGGCAAGCGAGATGCAATTAACGAAGCCAAATTGCAAGCGCAATTGGCTGCCGAAGCCTTGGATGTGACTTTGCCAGGTCGTGGTCAGGCTGAAGGTGGTTTACACCCTGTAACCTTGACATTGCAACGCGTATTGAACTTATTTGAAAGCATGGGTTTTGAAGTAGCTGATGGCCCTGAAATCGAAAAAGACTATTATGCTTACCAGGCTTTGAACATTCCTGAAAACCATCCTGCTCGTTCTATGCAAGATACGTTCTATGTGGAAAATGGTGATTTATTGCGTCCGCATACATCACCGATTCAAATTCGTTACATGGAAGAAAAACAAAATCCACCGATTCGCATTATTGCGCCAGGTCGTGTGTTCCGTGTTGACTCAGATGCAACTCACTCTCCAATGTTCCATCAAGCTGAAGGCTTGTGGATTGAAGAGGGCGTGACCATGGCCGATTTGAAAGCTGTGTTCACCGATTTTATTCGTCGCTTCTTTGAGCGTGATGATTTGCAAGTACGCTTTAGACCATCGTTCTTCCCATTTACTGAGCCATCAGCTGAGATTGATATCTTGGGTGAAAAAGGTTGGTTAGAAGTAGGTGGCTGTGGCATGGTGCATCCTAACGTCTTAAAAGGCGTGAATTATGATCCTGAAAAATACACAGGCTTTGCCTTTGGTATTGGCCTAGATCGCTTTGCGATGTTGCGTTATGGTATCAATGATTTGCGTTTGTTCTTTGATAACGATTTAAACTTCTTAAAACAGTTCTAATAGGTGACACGATGCAATTTTCTTATGATTGGTTAAAAACATGGGTGTCTCCAGAGCTAAATGCTGATGATTTGGCACATTTGTTGACCATGTCTGGTTTGGAAGTAGAAGAAACAGAATTGGCCGCACCAGCATTTACGGGTGTTGTGATTGCCGAAGTCAAACAGGTTGAGAAACATCCTGATGCAGATCGCTTGAACATTACTCAAGTTGATGCTGGTACTGGTGAATTGATTCAAATTGTTTGCGGTGCGCCCAATGTTAAAGTGGGTATTAAAATTCCTTGTGCGCTGCCAGGTGCCGTTTTACCAGGGGACTTTAAAATCAAACCAACCAAAATGCGTGGCCAAACATCGAATGGCATGTTGTGTTCTGGTAAAGAAATTGGTGTCGCTGATGACGTTGATGGTTTATTGATTTTGCCTGAAGATGCACCTATTGGTATGAACATTCGTGAGTATTTGGGTTTGGATGATGCATTATTTACATTGAAAATCACCCCCAATCGCACCGATTGTTTGAGCATTAAAGGCATTGCCCGTGAAGTGGCAGCCTTAAAAAACATTCCATTAACGCAAGTGGTTACCACACCGGTTGTGGTGAATAGCCAAGCGAACCAGCCTGTTGTGATTGATGCACCAGAAGCATGTGGTCGCTTTTTAACACGCGTGATTGAAGGCGTGAATGCACAAGCCAAAACGCCAGCTTGGATGAAAACACGTTTGGAGCGCTCAGGCATTCGCAGTGTGAGTGCTTTGGTGGATATTGGCAATTATGTCATGCTTGAATTAGGTCAGCCTATGCATGTCTTTGATGCCAATAAATTAACAGGCAGCCTACATGTGCGCTTTGCCAATGATGGTGAAGAGTTGGCGTGCTTAAATGAAAAAATCGTTAAATTAAAAAGCAATACCTTGGTTGTTGCCGATGAGGCTGCAGCTTTAAGCATGGCTGGTTTAATGGGCGGTGTGCCCAGTAGCGTGACCGATACGACAAATAAAATTGTATTGGAATCAGCATTTTTTGCGCCTAGTGTGATTAAAGGGCAATCTCGCCAATATGGCTTTAGTTCTGATTCCTCATTCCGCTTTGAACGTGGCGTAGATTTCTTATTGCAAAAAGATGCCATTGAACGTGCCACCGCGTTGGTAACTGAAATCTGTGGAGGCCAAGTGGGTGATGTACTTGAAGCTGTTGGTGTGTTACCAGATAGCCCGCAAGTTGAAGTTCGTTTGGCTCGCATTGCTCACATTTTAGGTGTGCACATTCCAAGTTCAGTCGTGCAAACGATTCTACATGATTTGGGATTGAATCCAGTGGCAACCGAAGCTGGTTTTGTCGTTACTTCACCAAGCTATCGCTTTGATATTGAAATCGAAGTGGATTTGATTGAAGAAATCGCTCGTGTATATGGCTACGATAAAATTCCAGATGATAAAACTTCTGGTTTGCTTCGCATGTTAGAAAAGCCAGAAACACAAAAACCTCGTTTTGGCATTTACGAACAAATGGCACGTCGAGGCTACCAAGAAGTGGTTAGCTATGCCTTTGTGGATGAGGCTTGGGAACAAGACTTTGCAAACAACGATAAGCCAATTCGCCTGAAAAACCCATTGGCAAGCCATTTGAATGTGATGCGTTCGACCTTAATTGGCGGCTTGGTACAGATTTTAGGCAATAACCTTAATCGCAAACAAAATCGTGTGCGTTTATTTGAAGTAGCGCGCGTCTTTAGCACTGATGAAAATGGAGCTTACATTCAAACGGAACGTTTGGCTGGCTTGGCCTTTGGTAGTGCAAAACCAGAGCAATGGGGCGAGCCTAGTCGTCAAATTGATTTTTATGATGTTAAAGCCGATGTTGAAGCATTGTTTGGTGAAGTTGAATTAACATTCCAAGTGAGTCAAAATCCAGCATTGCACCCAGGGCGCTCAGCAGATATCTATATTGCCAACGAATGTGTTGGCTTTATGGGGCAGCTGCATCCAAAATGGATTCAGAAATACGACTTAAGCCAAGCTGCGATTGTCTTCGAATTAGACTTCAATGCTATTTTACGTCGTGCTAAAACCGTGTATCATCCTGTATCTAAGTATCAGGCCGCACGCCGAGATTTGGCGTTTGTGGTTCCTGAGGCCATGACTTTTAATACTTTATTGCAAACATTAAAAGCAGCAGCTTCTGATTTGGTCGTTGATATTGCATTATTCGATGTGTATCAAGGACAAGGACTGGCTGAAGGCACTAAGAGTTTTGCGGTAAAAGTTATTTTACAAGATGTTAATGCGACGCTTGTTGATGAAAAAGTTGAGCAAGAAATGAATAAATTGGTTGCAGCAGCAGCCACTATTCAGGCACAATTACGCAATTAAATTTTTGATATATAAGCAAATGACAGAACAGATGATGTTCTGTCTTTAAATTTTTGAGGTAAGATAGAATGACGTTGACCAAAGCCGAATTGGCAGATATTCTGGTTGAAAAAGTTGCAGGCATGAATAAAGTAGATGCCAAAGAAATCGTAGAATTGTTTTTTGAAGAAATCAGAACTTCATTAGAAACTGGCGAAGAAGTTAAAATTTCTGGTTTTGGCAATTTCCAATTGCGCGACAAACCTCAACGTCCAGGACGCAATCCAAAAACTGGTGAAGAAGTGGCTATTACCGCTCGTCGAGTAGTAACTTTTCACGCTAGCCAAAAACTAAAAGGCATGGTTGAGCATCACTATGATAAAAACCGTTAATACACTACCCACAATTCCAGCGCAACGTTACTTCTCTTTAGATGAAGTGTGTTACTTGGCTCAGGTCAGCCCTGATGAGTTTGCACAATGGCAAAAAGAACACGGAGCATTAGGTTACGGTGGTCATGTATTCAGTCGACAAGACGTCATTACAACCCGACGTCTGAAGGCAACATTCTTGCCTTTTGTTGATCCCTTTACTGAAAATCATTGTGATGCCGATGGCAATCTGGCAATGAGCGGTAAAGAAACGGCAGTAAAGTTAAATGAATTGCTCGAGGATATTCAAGCAGTGCTTGCCAAATAAGGTTCTCACAGCTATAATTTCGTTCAATTCAATGTCGGAGTGTGGCGCAGCCTGGTAGCGCACTTGCATGGGGTGCAAGGGGTCGAAGGTTCGAATC
>JASLBZ010000095.1 GCA_030146285.1 Neisseriaceae bacterium
GATGAGGGAATAACATGACCAAACAGCTAAAATTAAGCGCATTGCTTGTTGCTCTTGTTGCTTCTACTGGCGCAATGGCCGAACAAGGCAAACCTGGCTACACCACTGATGAATCTACTGGTGCAGTTGTGCGTAATGCTTATGGCGAGTGCTGGAGAAACGACTTTTTTGATAAAGCTACTGAAGGCCTAGCTGAGTGTGGCGATGCTGCTGCTCAACCTGCTGCTCCTGAGTACGTTAACGAAACCATTAGCTTGGCTACTGAATTCTTGTTCGCATTTGATAAAAATGAATTGCGTCCTGAAGCAGTTCAAACCATGAATGAATTGGCTGTTCGTTTGGCTGATGCTAAAGTTGAAGCTGTTCGTATCGAAGGCTACACTGATGGTATGGGCGCTCCTGCTTACAACCAAGCTTTGTCTGTACGTCGTGCTGATGCTGTACGTAACTACTTGGTAAACAAAGGCGTTCCTGCTTCTAAAATCCAAGCAGTTGGTTATGGTGCAACTCGTGCAACTTTAGACAACCAATGTCGTGCTGAAGCTGCTAAATTGAAAGTATCTGCTGCTAAACAACGTTTGGCTCGCATCGCTTGTAATGCTCCTGATCGTCGTGTAGACGTTCAATTGCGTTCAATCGTAACAAAAGAAGTTCGTTAATTCGAACTTGTTTTTGAGAAAGCTCCTTCGGGAGCTTTTTTTGTGCCTGATGTTCCTTGGGCATGGATATGAAAAAAGCCCTTATTGAAAAATAAGGGCTTTTTAAGGTGCTGTGTTCTTATTGCACGCCAGTGAGGCGAGCGGTGTCTTTGGCAATCATCAATTCCTCATTGGTTGGGATAACCAATGCCAAAGGGTGCCCACTTGAGCTAATAATGCCGCTGATGCCACCACAGCATTGTGCATTGGCTTGATCATCAATAAACAAACCTAAAAAACCCAAGTAAGAAATGACTTTTTCTCGCATCATTTTTGAATTTTCACCAATACCACCAGTGAACACCAAAGCATCTAGGCGACCAGCTGCCACTGTCATTGAGCCAACGTATTTGGCTAGGCGATAGGCAAAGACTTCAATTGCCAATTGAGCGCCTTTGTGGCCCGTTAAGGCTGCTTCTTCTAGGGTTCTTAAGTCATTGGACAAATTAGACAAACCCAACAAGCCACTTTTCTTGTTTAAAATGTCGGTAATTTCATTGATTTCTAGGCCCGAGTTTTCATGCAAGAAAGAAAAAATACTTGGATCAATGTCGCCACTGCGTGTGCCCATTACCAAACCTTCTAAGGGCGTTAAACCCATGCTGGTGTCGCGGCATTTGCCATTGGTCACCGCTGAAATAGAAGCGCCGTTGCCAAGGTGGGCAATAACCAGGGCCAGGTTTTCTTCAGGGCGACCTAAAAAGCGAGCGGTTTCCGCGCACACATAGCGATAGCTTGTACCATGTGCACCGTAGCGGCGCACACCATATTCACGGTAAAATTTGGTTGGGACAGCATACATATAAGCATGCTCAGGCATGCTTTGATGAAAGGCCGTATCAAAAACCGCCACGTGAGGCAAATAGCTAAAGACATCCATGGCTGCACGAATGCCCAAAAGGTGGGCTGGGTTGTGCAAAGGGGCTAAGATAATGCATTTTTCAATATTATCAATGACTTCTTCGTCGATAATCGTTGATTCTTTGAAAACCTCGCCCCCGTGGACAACACGGTGTCCTACCGCAGCAATTTCATTGTCCAAATTCAAACGAGACAACTCTTCCATAAGTGCTTGAATGGCACCTGTGTGGTGTGGTCTATCGGTTAAATTGATGTTGTTCTTTTCACCATTGAATTTGAATGTAATAAAAGCATCGGGCAGATTGAGTTTCTCTGCTAGGCAACTGAAAATCGTAGTACCCGTGTGGTTATCAATGATTGCTCCTTTGACGGAGGAGCTGCCGCAGTTCAAGACCAAAATAAAGTTACTCATATTTTCCTTCGGATTCGCAAATGTTAGATTCTGCTGAAAGTGGCGATGATTTCGCCATTATTAATATTATTTTTTGAAAAAGGTTCGTGCGCCCACAAAACGCTGTTTGAAATAAGGATTATCCAAACGTGCTGTGCGGATTTGTCCATTGCTTGATGGTGCATGGATAAATTCACCTTCCCCGATGTACAAGCCAACGTGAGAATAAGGTGAACCAGAGGTGTTAAAAAAGACCAAGTCTCCAACCTGTATGTCTTTGTTGGAAATGGGCCTAGAAGAAGCTGCCATATCGCTGGCTGTTCTTGGCAATGAAACGGATAGGGCTTGTGCATACACATGTTTAATCATGCCACTGCAATCAAAACCAGTTCTGTCATTGCCGCCAAAGCGATATGGTGTTCCTATTAAGCTCATGCTTTGAATCATGAGCTCTTGGCTGGCTTGGCTTCTGTTGGTACTGCTAATTTGAATCATTTGCGCCGCATGGGTGCGGGCTTGTGGTTTGGGCTTTTTATTGCTGGTTCCACAAGCGCTAAGACTTAAAGATAATACCACCATTATAGCCAGTTTGTTAATACATGATTTTAGCATTTAAGTCCTTTGGCATTATTCAGCAATGCTGTTTTGTTTGTTTTCTAAAACTTCCCAACGGTCTAATTTTTCAAGTAATTCAAGTTCAATTTCTTCAATTCGTTGTTGCCAAGCCATGGCTTCTTGATGGTTGTCTTTGAAAGCGCTGCCATCCAATAGCTTTTCATTAAGCTCAGATTGTTCACTTTCTAATGAAGCCAACAATTCAGGTAATGCATTTAGTTCACGCTGTTCATTAAATGACAGCTTAATGGTTTTGGTATTGCGTTTTTTTGGAGCTTGCTTTGTTTCTTCAGCTTCTTTGTTGGGTTGAGCGGCTTTTTTCATGGCCTCGGCACGTTTTTTGGTGTCAATGTAGTCTTCGTAACCGCCCACATATTCTTGCAGCTGCGCATTGCCTTCAAAGACGATGCTGCTGCTAATCACATTGTCCAAAAACATACGGTCATGACTGACCAAAAATACCGTTCCTTTGTATTCGCGCAGTAACTCTTCTAAAAGCTCTTGGGTGTCAATGTCCAAATCATTGGTGGGTTCATCCATAACCAAAATATTGGCAGATTGGGTGAACAGTTTTGCCAATAACAAACGATTACGCTCACCGCCTGATAACGACGAAACAGGGCTTTGTGCACGAGCAGGGTGGAATAAGAAATCATCCAAATAGCTCATCACATGTTTTTTCTGGCCACCAATATCGACAAAGTCATTGCCTTGACCTAGGGTGTAAAACACCGTGTCAGTTTCAACCAGAGCACTTCTGAATTGGTCAAAATAAGCAATGTCTTGTTTGGTGCCTAAGCGAACCTTGCCACTGGTTGGCTGCAGTTCATCCAGAATCAATTTTAAGAATGTGGTTTTACCAATACCATTGGCACCAATTAAACCAATTTTGTCTCCGCGCTGGATGATGGTGCTAAAGTTGTCAATCAACTTGCGATCACCATAAGCAAAGCTGGCATGTTCCATTTCAGCAATGATTTTGCCGCTTTTCTCACCTGTATTCAGGTTAAAGTTGACTTGACCTTGTCGTTCTCGGCGGTTTGAGCGTTCTTTGCGCAGCTCTTCTAGGCGTTTAACACGGCCTTGGTTGCGTGTGCGACGTGCTTCGATGCCTTTGCGAATCCAAGCTTCTTCTTGTGCATGGTGTTTGTCGAACAAACGATTGTGCTCTGCTTCAACCGTTAATTCATGGTTTTTCTTTTCGCTGTATTGGCTAAATGTGCCAGGGTAGCTGCGCATGATGCCACGGTCTAATTCGACAATGCGGCTGGCAATATTGTCTAAGAAGCGGCGGTCATGGGTAATCACAATAACGCTGCCAGCAAAGTTTTGAATCAAACCTTCTAGCCAGATAATGGCATCAATGTCCAAGTGGTTGGTTGGCTCGTCCAGTAACAGAACATCGGGTTTTTGTACCCAAGCTTGTGCCAAAGCCACCCGTTTTTTTTGCCCGCCAGATAAGTTACCGATTAATTCATTCTCAGGTAAGTTTAATTGGGTCATGGTTTGCTGAATCAGGGCATCGAATTGCCAACCATTGGCATCTTCTAGTGCGGTTTGCAATTCGTTCAAGCGTTTTAAGGCTGCATCATCTTGGTGTTCTGATAATTGAGCGCTCAATTCATGAAAGTCATGCAATAGGGTTTTGACTTCACCAAGGCCTTCGGCAACGGTGTCAAAAACAGTGGCCTGAGGGTCAAAAAAAGACTCTTGAGGAACGTAAGCCGTCACCAAATTATTTTGGCGAATGATTTGGCCTTCATCAAGTTTATAAACATCTGCCAGAATTTTTAAAAATGAAGATTTACCTGCACCATTGCGACCGATTAAGCCGATTTTCTCTCCTTGTTGTAATTGGAATTCAGCATGGTCAAGCAAGGGAACGTGACCAACGGCAAAGCAAGCATTTTCAACAGATAAAATATTCATTAATCGCAATCTACAAAAGACAAAACAAGGCTTTAATTCTACCTGAAAACCAGCACCTTGTGTCTGATGTGGCGAGCTTTGGCTTAACGAGTGTGCTGATAAATTTCGACGCGTTTGTTGGCAATAAATGTTACAATGCACTGCTTCGTGGTTTTAAAAAAAAAGGAATTGAGCATGTATTTTGTAGATCGCACTGCCGTGGTTTTAAAACCGACTGATGTTTTTTTAACGTGGTTAAAAAGCACTGATGCGGATATGCCTGATTTGACTTTGTCACAAATTCGCAGCAACTGTACTGTGTACTTGGTTCCCGAGACAGAAGAGCCTGAAGAAGTGATTGCTTACTTTAATGAGCGCTACCAAGGTATTTTTGAGACAGAAGTTGCTGGTTGGGAAGTTGAGAAACAACTGTGGCCGCAAGAGATGAGTTTGGAAACATTTTGGCAGTTTTTTGAAGTAGAAGTGCACGATATGGTTTTGGACATGGTTGATGCCGAAATTCAAGTCAGCCCTGTTGTTGATAATTTAATGATGTAATGGATGTGACATCCCCTTTGAACTTGGTTTTTGTGTGTTCAAAACGGCTGCTGGCATTGAGCATTGTTTTGCATGCTTTAACCATCATTGCCGTGTTAAGTGCTTTTTCAGGCATCTTAATGTGGGTGTTATTGGGTTTTGTGCTGGTAAGTGCACGCCAATCATTGGCGCGCATTTTATTGCGCAATCCCAATGCTGTAACGGGATTGTTACTGAATACGACCGGGCAAGTGAGCTTGCGGTTTTATCATGATGAAACTTGGCATCCTGTTACTTTGTGTTCAGGCAGTTTTGTAAGCCCGCTTGGGATGGTTTTGCATTGGCAAGGCTTGGGGCACAAACGCTGGCAGATTGTTATGCCGGATATGGTCGATGGCGATGCTTATCGACAATTAACCGTGTGGGCACGTTGGTGCCAGCCGAAATAAAAAATGGTCACAATAAAATGAAACGCAATTTGGATCAGTGGTTACACTACCTAGAAAATTTACACAGCCAAGAAATTGACATGGGCTTAACCCGTGTTGGTCATGTGCGAGATGCCATGAAGCTTAAGCCTTCATGCCCTGTCATCATTGTGGCAGGAACCAATGGCAAAGGGTCTGTCTGTGCCTTTCTAAGTCAAATTTATAAACAATCTGGCTTTAAAGTGGGCACATTAACCAGCCCGCACATTGTGCGTTTTAATGAGCGCATTGCCATCAATACTGTGCCCGTGAATGATGATGAAATCATTCAGAGCTTTGAGAAAATTGAAGCAGCACGTGGTGATGTATCACTTAGCTATTTTGAGTTTAATGCTTTGGCAGCAGTGGATGTGTTTGAACGCAATCAAGTTGATGTCATGGTTTTGGAAGTGGGTTTGGGTGGCCGTCTTGATGCGGTCAATATCTTTGATGCTGATTGTGCAGTTTTGACCAATGTCGACATTGATCATCAGTCTTTCTTAGGCAATGACATTGAAACCATCGCACATGAAAAAGCACATGTGTTTCGTCCTGATTGCAATGCCATTTGTGCCCAAATACCTGTACCGCAGGCTGTTTTGGATTACAGCGCCCAAATTGGTGCGAACTTAAAAGTATTGGGGCAGGATTTTTCAGTCAGTCGCATGGATAATCAGTGGTCGTTTCGCTGCTTATTTGGACATGATCGCTTTGCTTTGCCCATGCCGGCACTTCGCGGTGCATACCAAGTTAACAATGCAGCATGTGCCTTGGCTGCAATTGAAAGCTTATTCTCTCGCTTGCCGGTGAACATGAGTGCCATTAAGCAAGGCTTGTTGTTGGTAGAAAACCCTGGACGCTTTCAAGTCTTGCCGGGTAGGCCAATGGTGGTATTGGATGTGGGACACAATCCACATGCAGCACGTGCATTGACCAAAAGCCTACAGTTATTGCCTTTTGCTGAAAAACGAATTGCTGTATTTTCTATTTTGGCCGACAAAGACATCGATGCTGTGGTGAATCTGGTTAAAGGTGAATTCGATGAGTGGTATATTGCGCCTTTGGATGTGGCTCGCGGCATGAGTTTGGTGGATCTAGAGCAAAAACTACAACAGTGCGGTGTCAATGAAGTGAAAAGTTTTGCTAATGTGAATGAAGCTTACCAAGCTGCTTTATCGACAGTCAAAGAAAATGATAGAATCGTGGTGTTTGGTTCTTTTCATACTGTTGCGCAGGTTATGCAAAATCAACAGTAAGCAATCATCCATTATTTTACATGCAAAAGGTTTTATCCATGGCAAAACAGAAAAAACAAGGACAGCAATACGGACGCAAGCAACTCGAACAAGAGTTTGATAAAATGCGCCGTAAAAACCGGCGTCGGTTAATGCTGGCTTTGATTTTGGTGGTGATTGCCTCTGTGGTGTTGATTCAGGTGATGAATCAAAGTCACGACAATGACATCAATGCCACGGTGACTTTGGAGAACAATGATTTACTGCTCCAAGAGCAACAAAGCGCCAGTGATGTGGATTTGACCTTGTTGCCAGATGACAGCGAGTCCACAGAAGAAAGTGCCATAGCTTCAAGTGCACTGATGAGTGCCAGCGACATATTGTATGGACCTAACAACACTCATCCTGAAATACCAACAGCTGCAGTGGCCAAAAAAACAGAAGTGGCATCAGAAAAACCCAAAGCAGCAGAACAAGCAAATCAGGTGATCCATCCGGTTCCAGTGATTATCATCAATCAAAAACAGGTGAATCAGCCAAGCAAAGAAGCCAAGCAAACGCAAACCAAGGCTGAGCCCAAAAAACAAGCTGTTAAAGAGGCAGCAGCAGTGCCTCAGCAAAAAGAGGGCCTGGCCAAACAGCCAGCCCCATCCACAACAGACACCAGCAACACGAAAACAAGCAAAGTTGATAGCAAGACCAACACCCAAAATAACAATAAAAATACCACGACGAATACCACCACAAGTCCTGCTGTCAACAAAACGACCACAACCAACAAACCCTCTGCACTCGATATTTTGAATGGCAAAGCGGTCAACACAACAACATCCAAACCAACACCTTCAGCTGCTCAAGACATCTTGAATGGCAAAACCACGTCTTCCAAAGCATCACCTGCACCACAAAAAGTGATTATTCAAGTGGCGGCTTTAAGCAATGCAGCACAAGCCAATGCCATGAAGCAGCAATTGAGCCAGTTAGGCGTGAATGCGTATTTGGTCAAGAGTCAAACAGCACAAGGCGAGATTACCCGTGTGCGAGTAGGGCCATTTAATAGCCGTGTTGATGCAGAGCGAACATTGGCTAAAGTTAACCAACAAGGCCATCAAGGCATTATTGTGAGTCAATAACGATGTCTGTTTTTGATATTGTGGTTTTGGTGATTATTGGTGCGATGATGGTGGTGTCAATGTCTCGAGGCTTAATTGCCGAAGTGACCTCTATGGTGACATGGGTTGTGGCGTTTTTGGCTGCCAAAGTGTTTGC
This sequence comes from Neisseriaceae bacterium, assembly GCA_030146285.1. Taxonomy (GTDB): domain Bacteria; phylum Pseudomonadota; class Gammaproteobacteria; order Burkholderiales; family Neisseriaceae; genus JASLFS01. The sequence continues at coordinate 7,982 of JASLBZ010000095.1, forward strand.
ACAACCTTTGTCTGATATTGTATTTACCACGATGCAGCCACGCTCTATGGCTGTGGCGTTAACCTTTGGTTTGATTTTTTTGGCACTTTATATTGTGCAAAAATTGGTGAGAAATGCATTAACTGCTGCCATCAAAGCCATTGGCTTAGGTGGTGTTAATCGTGTTTTAGGTGCTTGTTTTGGTTTGATTAAAGGCGTTATGTTGGTCACCTTTGTGGTTTTGATTTGCGCTTTTACTGATTTGCCAAAGCAGCCTGAATGGCAAGCTTCCGTACTTGCTCCTGTATTTGAACAACTGGCTTTGTCTGTTGTTCCTTACTTGCCACCTTTTATGGGTGAGCGAGTACAATATCCCATTAGTTAGTCTTAATATTTAAGGAAATTCTTCCATGTGTGGTGTATTAGGTATGGTTTGTTACGAGCCCGTTAATCAGTCATTGTATGACGGCTTGCAAATGCTACAACATCGAGGTCAAGATGCTGCAGGTATTGTGACTGCAGAGAGCAATATGTTTCATATGCACAAAGGCAGTGGCATGGTGCGTGATGTATTTCGCACACGCAATATGCGTGAATTAAGCGGTAATGCAGGTATTGCCCATGTTCGTTACCCAACAGCAGGAGATGCAAAAAGCAGTGCTGAAGCACAGCCGTTTTATGTGAACTCTCCCTTCGGTGTGGTGTTGGCACACAATGGCAATTTAACCAATACCAAAGAATTGTTCCAAGATGTTTGTTACACCGACTTACGCCACATTAACACCCGCTCCGATTCGGAAGTGTTGTTAAATGTATTGGCACATGAGTTAGAACAACAAGTTGAAGAACGAGCCTTAAGTGTTGAGCATATCTTTGATGCCGTGGTGAACTTAAACCAACGTGTTCAAGGTGCTTATGGCGTGGTGTCTTTGATTGCGGGTTATGGTTTATTGGCATTTCGTGACCCCAATGGCATTCGTCCATTGATTATCGGTACGAAACAAGACGAGGCAACCGGAAAAATCGCTTACGCTATTGCATCTGAGTCCGTTGCCTTTGCTTCTATGGGCTTTGATGTATTGCGTGATGTGGAGCCAGGCGAAGCCATTTTCATTAGCTTTGAAGGTGAGTTTCATGCTCGCTCTTGTGTTCAGAAATCACAATTAGCGCCTTGCTTATTTGAATATGTTTATTTTGCGCGACCTGATTCGGTAATGGATGGTATTTCTGTGTACCAATCTCGCTTGAATATGGGCATTACACTTGCTGAAAAAGTGAAAAAAGAATTGCCAGTTGATGAGATCGACGTTGTGATGCCAATCCCAGATACCAGCCGTCCTAGCGCGCTAGAGTTGGCCCGTCATTTGAACTTGCCATACCGTGAAGGTTTTATTAAAAACCGTTATATTGGTCGTACTTTCATTATGCCAGGCCAAGCCATTCGCAAAAAATCAGTGCGCCAAAAGCTAAGCCCTGTTGATTGTGAATTTGCAGGTAAAAATGTTTTGTTGGTGGATGATTCTATTGTTCGTGGTACCACCAGTTTGGAAATTGTGGAAATGGCCAAAAAAGCCGGTGCAAAAAAAGTGTATTTTGCTTCTGCTGCGCCAGAAGTGCGCTATCCAAATGTATATGGCATTGATATGCCAACCCGGGATGAGTTGATTGCAACCGATCGCAGCATTGCCCAAATTGCGGAACAAATCGGTGCTGATGGTGTGGTATTCCAAGCACTGGACGATTTGGTGAATGTTTTAAAAGACATGAATCCAAAAATTGATGATTTTGACACATCTTGTTTTGATGGTCGCTACTTGGCAGGTCATGTGGACGAGGCTTATTTAGAGCGCCTTGCCTGTGGTAGCCAGCTAAGTAACAAACACCATTCAAGTACTGTTGATCACAATTTGCGAGTTTCTGATCATGAGGATAATGAATAATATTCATGTTCACTTGATAAAAAAGGCCAGTCAGAGACTGGCTTTTTTTGTGTCAGCGTTTAGAATGATAATGCGTGATTTCATTATTGCAACATGATTCGTATAACAAAAATACTTTGCGAACCCACTGAACAAGGACAAGAGAAAAGGAATAACAATGTCAGAAAAGTGGCAACCTGAAACACAGGCCATTCGTGGTGGTCGAGAAACCAGTGATTACAATGAACACAGCCAAGCTTTGTTTATGACCAGCAGCTTTACCTACGAAACTGCCCAAGATGCCGAGCAATTGTTTTTGGGTATTGAAGATGGTTTTACATACAGTCGCACAGCCAATCCAACCGTGAGGGCATTTGAGCAGCGCATGGCTTTGTTAGAAGGTGCTCAAAAAGGATTGGCAACAGCCAGCGGTATGGCTGCCATTCAAGCTGTCATGCTCACTTTTTTAAAATCTGGGGATCATGTGGTTGCCAGTCGCAGCCTATTTGGCTCAACCATGGGGCTTATCACCGGCATTTTAACCCGCTACGGTATTTCAGTAAGCTTGGTTGACTTATCCGATGCCAAGGCATGGCAAGATGCCATTCAAGACAATACGCGCATGTTTTTCTTAGAAACACCGTCCAATCCTCTGGGCGAAATTGCCGATATTGTTGCTTTGGCAGCCATTGCGCATAAGCAAGATATTTTACTGGTTGTGGACAATTGTTTTTGTTCGCCTGCGGTGCAAAAGCCACTGGCTTTGGGTGCGGACATCAGCTTGTCTTCTGCGACCAAAGGTATTGATGGGCATGGCCGAGCTTTGGGGGGGATTATTTGTGCTTCAGAGGTTTTAATCAACGAAATTCATGCCCATGTTCGCACCAGTGGAGAAGTTTTGTCTCCTTTTAATGCGTGGATGTTGCTTAGCGGTTTGGATACATTGTATGTGCGAGTGGAAAAGGAATGTGCCAATGCTTTGGCGTTAGCAAAGTGGCTAGAAGCCCATCCTAAGGTCGCTAAGGTTTATTATGGTGGTTTAGAAAGCCATCCTCAGCATGAATTGGCAAAATCACAACAAAGTGCATTTGGTGTGGTGGTGGCTTTTGAGGTTAAAGGCGATAAAAAAGCTGCTTGGAAAGTGGTTGATAGTGTGGCGCTGTTTTCTCGAACCGGTAATTTAGGTGATGTAAAATCCACCATTACCCATCCTTACACCACAACCCATTGCAAAATTTCCGAACAGGGCAAAAAAGAAGCGGGCATTGAACCAAATCTATTGCGTTTGTCGATTGGTTTGGAACACATAGATGATTTGAAACAAGACTTGAATCAAGCTTTAAATCAGATTTAAAGGCAGCCTGAAAAAACCGTTATACCAATAACGGTTTTTTTGTGGACTAAGGATTGGTTTAGTGTGCGCTGCTTTTGGACAGCACGTTCATGATCACAACGCCCGTAATAATAAAAGTGATACCAATAATGGCTGGTGCATCTAGTTTTTGACCATAATACAGCCAAGAGAAAATAGACACCAAAACAATGCCAACACCAGACCAAACAGCATAAGCAATGCCAACGGGAATTGAGCGCAGTGTCAGCGACAAACAATAAAATGCAACTGCATAGCCTACAGCCACAATCATGGATGGTAATAAGCGAGTAAAGCCCTCACTGGACTTTAAAGCCGATGTGGCAATGACTTCTGCCACAATGGCAATCAGTAAAAAAAACCAGTTTTTCATATTTGGCTCAAGCAAGTAAATATTGTAAATCCCAAGCAAACTTGCCAATCAAAAGCACAAGTAAAATCAGGAACAAATGGCGTAATAATTTGGCTCCGCCTTTGAGTGCCAAAAAGACACCAACAACACTGCCCAGTAAGTTGGCGATTGCCAGAGGAATCGCTACCCACCATAGGATATAACCTGTTGGAACAAAGAAGCTTAAGGCCGCTAAGTTGGTGGTAAGGTTAATGACTTTTGCTGAGGCAGTTGCCGTTAAAAAATCAAAGCTAAAAATTCGCACAAATAAAAAAGTTAAAAAGCTGCCAGTGCCGGGCCCAATCAAACCATCATAAAAGCCAATGGCAGCACCGCAAGCATAGCCATAGCGTCGCTCTTTGCGTGTTAATGCTGTTTTGCGAGTGGCTTGTCCTAGGTCTTTTTTCATGAAGGTGTAAATGGCCATTAACACCAAAACCACTAAAATGAATGGCTTAATAAAAGCCACAGGCAAAAGGCTCACCAACATGGAACCAATAAAAGAGCTGATAAATGCCAAAATGGCAGCAGGTAATAACATGCGCCAAGGCACTTGAATGCGTTTTACATATTGTGTTGCTGCTGTGGCTGTACCACAAAAAGAAGCAAATTTATTGCTGCCCATAACCGTTGCAACTGGCGTGTTGTTAGGTAGGGCACTGAAAAGTCCGGGAATTTGTATCAAACCACCGCCACCAACAGCCGCATCCATGGTGCCTGCTAAAAAGCCAATAACCAACAAAATGGGTAGGTATTCGCTTGCCAGTTGTGCCCACATGCTTAGCGTCCTAAGTTATTGATTTTTTTTTGAAGTTCAGATTCTTGTAATGGGTAGCCATTGTCACATAAGGTACGGTAAATTTGGTAACGCACGGTGTCATGACTTGAGATGGCGCTGGCAACCTGTTTCCATTGAGGGTTTTGAATGGGAATCCAGCGTTGGGTGATAGTGTCGGCAAAAGCCAAGGTTTTGTTTTGTTGTGAGCCACAGTGCAAAACCTCTTGGCTAACGTTGTGAAAGCCCTTGGGTGAAATAATGTCTAAAGTATATTGGATACTGCGATTGTTCAAGTCCCAGTAAATGCCTGGATTTTGCATTTTCACCGTATTGGGATAGGTGTTGTTAACGTAAACATCAATCCAAGTCGCATCGTCTTGTGGGTAAGGCATTAAAGGGAATTGAGAGTCAGGCGCATCTCTGGTAAATAGGCTATCGCTGGCATTGTAATTGTAGTTATAGTCGTCTTTGCGCGCCATCGCAGCAGTGCTTGCTGTTAAGCACAGTAAAATAAGGGCTTGTTTTAACATCCTGACTCCTTGGTAAATAGGGTTAAAAAAACATTGTAAACGAAACTTGTTTGTTTGGCAGGAGATTCGCTGCAGGCAAAAGGCTATTTTGTTATAATCACACTCTTCGATTGATTGCTTTGCAAGGTGTGATATGACTGAAGCGGATTCAAAGACAGTTCATTTGGATGTGAAGGGTTTGAAATGCCCTTTGCCTATTTTGAAAGCCAAAAAAATGTTGGCAAATTTGGAACAAGATACCTTGTTGGTTGTGGATGCAACCGATGCAGGTGCGCCTGGCGATTTTGAAGCATTTTGCCGCCACACAGGACATGGTTTTGTTTCATTGCTTGAAACCCATGAAGCCAACCAAACTGTTTACACCATTACCATTAAACGCAAATAAAAGAATAAGAGGCACACAGGGTAATGGTGCCATTGCAATACTTTAATTATTGAAAGAGACTCAGCCATGCAAACATTGATTTTGACACAACCTGACGACATGCATTTGCATTTGCGTGACGGCCAAGCGATGCAAGCCGTATTGCCATACACAACTCGTCAAATGGCACGCGCAGTGGTGATGCCCAATTTGCGTCCGCCAGTGGTGAATGTTGAAGATGCATTGGCATACCAGCAGCGTATTCAGGCAGCCATCCCTGAAGGCGCATCATTTGAACCTTTAATGGTTTTGTACTTAACAGACAAGACCACGGTGCAAATGGTCAAAGATGCCAAAAAAGCAGGTATTGTGGCATTTAAACTGTATCCTGCTGGTGCAACCACCAATTCAGATTCAGGTGTGACCAATTTACAAAACCTATTGCCAGTATTGGAAGTCATGGCACAAGAGGGCGTATTGCTATTGGTGCATGGTGAAGTGACAGACAATGATGTCGACGTTTTTGATCGCGAAGCCATGTTTATTGAGCGTGTATTGGCGCCAGTAATGGCACAAGTACCCACATTAAAAGTCGTGTTTGAGCACATCACAACAGCAGAAGCAGCCCATTTTGTGGAAAGCTTGGGAGACAATATTGCTGCCAGTGTGACGCCTCAGCATTTGCTATTGAATCGAAACAGTTTATTGGTTGGTGGTATTCACCCGCACAATTACTGTTTGCCTGTTTTAAAACGTGAGACCCATCGTGAAGCTCTGGTTAAAGCAGTGACTGGTAGCCATGCACATAAATTTTTTCTGGGTACTGATTCTGCACCGCATTCGAAAAGTGCCAAAGAAAATGCTTGTGGTTGCGCGGGCATGTTCAGTGCTCATATTGCCATTGAATTGTATGCTGAAATCTTTGATAAAGCCGGTGCTTTGGATAAGTTAGAAGCCTTTGCTGCATTCAATGGCCCTCGATTTTATGGCATTGCAGTGAATCAACGTCGCATTCAATTGCAAAAACAAGCTCAAACAGTGGTAGATACCATTGAATATGGTGATGAGGTTTTGGTTCCTATGCGAGCTGGTCAGCAGACAGAGTGGACATTCACTGGCTTTGTGGATTAAATTAGATGCTGTTTAAATAAATAGACCGATTGGGTAAGGACAACATGAAATCTTGGCGTCGTCGCGATGTGTTAGTGGGAATGGGGGCAATATTATTGAATCCTTTGGCCATGGCAGGCGCACAACGAGAAGAAACATTGTCAGATAATGTGGCTTCAACCATGAAAAGCTCAGTTGCCAACATCAACCCACCACGTCTTTATTTCTCAAGTCCACAAGTGGCTAAAGACTGGCTGCTTGAGATGCAATCACGTTTAAGTCGTTATGAGCGTGATGAAAAAGAACAGCAGATGATTTTGTTGAACGTGCATTATGAAGCCAAAAGGGCAGGACTTGATCCGCAATTGGTTTTGGCTTTGATTCAAGTTGAAAGTGGTTTTCGACGCTATGCAGTGAGCTCTGTTGGTGCCAAAGGTTTAATGCAAGTGATGCCATTTTGGGTTGCCCACATTGGCGAACCAAGCCACAATCTTTTTGAAACACGCACCAATCTTCGTTATGGCTGCACCATATTAAGGCATTATTTAAACCTAGAAAATGGTAATATGGCACGCGCATTAGGGCGTTTTAATGGCAGCTTAGGACAGGATAAGTATCCCAATGCCGTATTAGACGCACTTCAACGCAATTGGCTATATGATGGACCCATGTAAAACACGGGGTCTAAATGAATTAAACTCAGGGCAAAGGCTGTTATGAACCCACTAGAATTACGTGCCAGTTTGACTTTGGCATCTGTTTACGCACTACGCATGTTGGGCATGTTTTTGGTGTTGCCTGTATTTGCGTTGTACACACCGACTCTTATCAATGGTGACAATAAAATTTGGGTCGGTTTGGCGCTAGGTATGTATGGCTTAACCCAAGCCTGTTTGCAATTGCCATTTGGCTTGGCTTCTGATAAATATGGTCGAAAACCAGTTATTTATATTGGCTTGATTATTTTTGCTGTTGGTAGTTTCATGGCTGCTGCTGCAACCTCCATCGAATCATTAACAGTTGCGCGGGCCATTCAAGGCGCAGGCGCTGTTAGTGCAGTGGTCACTGCATTGTTGGCTGATTTAACCCGTGAAGAAGTCCGTACCCGCGCGATGTCGATGGTGGGCTTGAGTATTGGCTTAACTTTTGCAGGCAGCTTGGTATTAAGCCCATTGCTACAAGGCTGGATTGGTGTACCTGGTATTTTCATCTTAACAGGGGTGTTGACCATTGTTTCGATGGTGATGATTCACTTTATGTTGCCAACGCCTAAAAAAATCAAATCGCATTTGGATTCAGGTTTAAAAACCACCAGCTTGCCTGCTGTATTAAGAGACAAGCAATTGTGGCGTTTGAATGTGGGTGTGTTTTGTTTGCACGGTGCACAAATGGCACTCTTTATGTCTTTGCCTTTAGCGCTGGTGTCTTTGGGCCTACCTAAAGACAGCCATTGGAAAATCTATTTGCCAGCCGTGGTGTTGGGCTTGGTGTTGATGATTCCTGCTGTTATTATTGGTGAAACCAAACACAAACTAAAACAAATTTTTGTATCAGCCATTGGCTTACTGGTCATTGCACAGTTGATTTTGGCAACCAATTTAAACAGCATCAGCATGATTGTCGGTGCTTTGATTGTGTACTTTATTGGTTTTAATATTTTAGAAGCAACCTTACCATCGCTGGTGTCTAAAGTAAGTAAAGCGCAAACCAAAGGCACAGCCATGGGGATTTACAATACCATGCAGTCTATGGGCGTCTTTATGGGCGGTGCATTGGGTGGATTGGTATTTGCCAAATTTGGTTTTGTGGGTATTTTTAGTTTTTGTACCGTTTTAATGGTGATTTGGTTTGTGATTGCAGCAACAGCACCTGCACCAAAACCAGTTAAAAGCGTGGTTAAAAATATTCCTGAACGCTGGGCAAGCCAATTGGCAAACTTACAGCAACAACTTATGAATGTTACTGGCGTCGAAGAAGTTGCATTTGACGATGGTAACGAAACTGTTTATTTAAAAGTTTTGCAGCGTGGCTTTGATGCTGACGCTGTAGATACAATCCTTTTTGGAGCGCTTCATGTCAGTAAATAAAGTAATGTTATTGGGTAACTTAGGACGAGATCCTGAAGTTCGTTATATGCCAAATGGCGACCCTGTTGCCAACTTCTCGATTGCCACTACTGAGCAATGGAAAGACAAAAATGGCGAACGCCAAAGTCGCACAGAATGGCACAATATTACGCTATACCGTGGCTTGGCCGATATTGCTGGTAAATACTTAAAAAAAGGCAGTCAAGTGTTTATCGAAGGCCGCATCCAATCTCGTAAATACACCGGTAAAGATGGCGTTGAACGCACCGCTTACGAAATCATTGGTAATGAAATGAAGATGGTCGGCGGTCGCAGCGACAACAGCAACAGTGGTTCTTATGACAATGGTTCAGCCTCTCAAGGTGGCAATCAATACAATCAAGATACCCAATATGGCAATCAAGCCAATCAGTACAATCAAACACCAAGCGCACCGCCTGCTGCACCAACACGCAGAGAGCCAACGCCAGCGCCAATGGTTGCTGATTTGGATGATGATATTCCGTTCTAAATTTAAATCAAATAAGATGAAAACAAAGGCAGCCTGAAACATCGGGCTGCCTTTTTTGTATTGATTGTAGGTAATTAAGTGAAAATATTTGCATGGTAATCAGATGATTACATGTATTTGCGGTATGTTTTCATTGGCTTGCATGATTTTGGTATTTGCTACTTAGAGTATCACAGTTGTTGATGTGAAAAAATGTGAATACAACATATACAAAGCTGTCATGATCAATAAACCACCCATAATGAAATTAAACAGACGAGTGCGAGCTGTCGTATTTAAAAGTAAGGCTGCTTTTGAACCAAGATAGGCCCAAAAAGCCAAACACAGATAGCACAAAACAAAATAAATCAGCACAAAAAGAATCAATATTTGATTCTGATTGGCCTGGTAAAAAATACTTATCCCTGCTGCTGCCGCAATCCATGCCTTTGGATTCAGTATTTGCAATAAAGCCCCTTGCATTGGATGAGGCGCTTTATCACTATTGGCACTAAAGGATGGTGCTGCAAAAGCGATTTTATAGCCCAACCAAATAATAAATAAGCCACCCAAAAGGGTCAGTAAACTTAGCAATAAAGGAAATGCATGGAAAATATTATTCAGTACTAAGCCTGTTAAGACCAAGATAATAGCAAAAGCAATACTGGCACTTAAGGCGATTGATAAGCCTCGCTTAAGCCCATAATTTGCAGCGCTAGAAATAATGAGCATATTGACAGGACCCGGAGTAATTGACATTGAAAAAGCATAAATGCACATTGCAATAATAATACCTG
>JASLBZ010000101.1 GCA_030146285.1 Neisseriaceae bacterium
CCAATAACCAGCGTGAGCGCGAACAAGTTAATGAACCCATTCGCAGACGTCGCGATGTGCTAGAAGAAAAAAGCGAATCTAACTTGTTTTATATTGGGCAATCTGCAACAGAGGATGAAGCACCGCGTCAGTTTAGCAAGTTTGGACAAGGCTTAAAAGACATCAAAAAATTGCAATCAGGTAAGTTAAAAATAGTTTCAACTTTGGATTTGCATGGTTACGCCCAAGAAGAAGCGCAAATCACATTGAATGAATTTATTGAATATGTTCAAGAACGTGGCGTGTGCGCCAGCATTGTGCACGGCAGCGGTTTGGGTTCAAAAGGTTTTAGTCCTGTATTAAAAAGACTGGTGCGACATTGGCTGATGGCACATCCTGATGTTTTGGCCTATTGTGAAATCAATAATAATGATGGTGCAGTTTCCATCTTGGTGAAACGAAAGTACCCAGAAGACCCTTTTTCTGAGTCAAAATAAACCCACAGTCGAAATATTCGTAAGTGTGCTTTAAGAATAAAAAGGAACATTAAACAGGATGGCATTGTTCCTTTTTCATTTGAACTAAAGAAAAGTCTTTATATAAAAACAAAAGATTATCTTTTTTTGAAGTTAGTTTGTGCATTAATACATTGCCGAAAGATGCAATTGCTGCTACGATTATTTAAGCAAATACAGTATGTTGCAGTGCATTATTTCCAAATTAATTTGGCATAAAAAACAAAGGTTGCCTTCGTGGCAAGACGAATAAAGAAAAAATAACCATCTGTTTACTTACGAATAATCTTGAAGATTTTTATTAAATTAATAGAATAATTTTCGTTTTAGAAATTGTCCTTGGCTGAAGTAGTCAAGTAATGATGAGGTAAAATCATGGCAACACAAATCCCTGATATCGATCCAATTGAAACACAAGAATGGTTAGATGCAATTAGTTCAGCATTAGAAAATGAAGGCTCAGAGCGTGCTCATTTTTTATTAGAAACCATGGTGCGTTATACTCGTCGACGTGGTGTTTACTTGCCATTTGACTCGACTACTTCTTATTTGAATACCATTCCAGTAGGCAAAGAAGCTTCATCTCCAGGTAATCATGAATTAGAACACCGTATCCGTTCGATTATCCGTTGGAATGCGGCAGCAATGGTTTTGCGTGCTGGTAAAAAAGATTTGGAATTGGGCGGTCACATCGCATCATTCCAATCTGCAGCCACATTATACGATGTTGGTTTTAACCATTTTTGGCATGCCAAAGATGAAAACCACGATGGTGACATGGTCTTTTTCCAAGGTCACTCATCTCCAGGTATGTATGCTCGCGCCTTTGTTGAAGGCCGCTTGAGCGAAGAGCAAATGGACACATTCCGTCAAGAAGTTGACGGTGGTGGTTTGTCTTCTTATCCACATCCTTGGTTGATGCCTGATTTTTGGCAATTCCCAACCGTGTCTATGGGCCTTGGCCCATTGATGGCGATTTACCAAGCTCGTTTCTTGAAATATTTAGAATCTCGTGGTCTAGCAAAACAACAAAACCGTAAAGTTTGGGTGTTCTGTGGTGATGGTGAGATGGACGAGCCAGAAAGCCAAGGCGCGATTTCTTTGGCAGCTCGCGATGGTTTGGACAACTTAATCTTTGTGATTAACTGTAACTTACAGCGCTTAGATGGCCCTGTTCGTGGTAATGGCAAAATTGTTCAAGAATTAGAAGGTAACTTCCGCGGTGCAGGCTGGAATGTGATTAAAGTCATTTGGGGCAGCCGTTGGGATGCTTTGTTGGCAAAAGACACAACTGGTCTACTCAAACAGCGCATGGAAGAATGTGTTGACGGTGATTACCAAACATTCAAATCTGAAAGTGGCGCTTATGTGCGTGAACATTTCTTTGGTAAATACCCTGAGCTTAAAGCCATGGTTGCCAATATGTCAGATGACGAAATTTGGGCATTGAACCGTGGTGGTCATGACCCTCATAAAGTTTATGCAGCTTACCATGAAGCAGTGACCAATCCTGATGGTCGCCCAACTTTGATTTTGGCTAAAACCATTAAAGGTTATGGCATGGGTGCGGCTGGTGAAGGTCAAAATATTGCTCACCAAGCGAAAAAAATGGACATGAAGTCATTGCAAAAATTCCGTGATCGCTTTGGCATTCCTGTGAGCGACGAGGATTTGTTGACCAACCCTCCTTATTTCCGTCCTGCCGAAGACAGTCCAGAGATGAAATACCTCAAAGAGCGTCGTGCTGCTTTAGGTGGTTCTTTGCCTTCTCGTCAACCGAACAAAACAGCTTTGGAAATCCCAAGCTTGGATGCTTTTGATGCACAACTAAAATCCAGTGGTGAGCGTGAATTCTCAACCACCATGGCATTTGTGCGTATCTTAGGTACTTTGTTAAAAGACAAACAAATTGGCAAGCGCATTGTACCTATCGTCCCTGACGAAAGCCGTACTTTTGGTATGGAAGGCATGTTCCGCCAATATGGTATTTGGAACCCTAAAGGCCAAACCTACACGCCACAAGACCATGATCAATTGATGTTCTACAAAGAATCAAAAGACGGTCAAATGTTGCAAGAAGGCATTAATGAGCCAGGTGCAATGAGTTCTTGGATTGCTGCAGCAACAAGCTATGCAAACAATGACGTTGCAATGATTCCATTTTATATTTACTACTCTATGTTTGGTTTCCAACGCGTTGGTGACTTAGCATGGGCAGCTGGCGATATGCGTGCACGTGGCTTCTTATTGGGCGCTACTGCAGGTCGTACGACGTTGAATGGTGAAGGCTTGCAACATGAAGATGGCCATAGCCATATTCAAGCTGACTTGATTCCTAACTGTGTTGCTTACGATCCAACGTATGCTTACGAATTGGCTGTGATTGTTCAAGACGGTATGCGCCGCATGTATGTTGAACAAGAAGACGTGTTCTATTACTTAACCGTAATGAATGAAAACTACAAGCACCCAGCCATGCCAGAAACAGAAGGCATTAAAGAAGGCATCCTGAAAGGTATGTACGCTTTACGTGAAGGTGCGAGCAGTGATCTGAAAGTGCAGTTAATGGGTTCTGGCGTTATCTTGAACGAAGTGATTGCTGCTGCAGACTTGCTAAAAGCAGACTTTAACGTTGAATCGGATATCTGGAGCGTGACCTCATTCAGTCAATTGCGCCGTGAAGCCATGGAAGCTGAGCGTTTCACTCGCTTGCATCCATTAGAAGCGGAACAAGTGCCTTATGTAACGTCTTTATTAAAAGACCGCCAAGGTCCAGTGATTGCATCTACTGACTACATCCGTGAGTTTGCAGATAAGATTCGTGCATATGTACCACAAGACTACACAGTATTGGGTACAGATGGCTTTGGTCGCAGTGATTCTCGTGAAAAATTGCGTGACTTCTTTGAAGTGAATCGCTACCACGTGGTTGTGGCGTCATTAAGTGCATTGGCCAAAGAAGGCAAGATTGCCAAAGAAGTGGTTCAACAAGCGATTGAAAAATATTCAATCAATGTTGATGCTGCGCCATCTTGGACACGTTAATCGAGCACAAGCCATTCTTATAAAACGACTTGTATCATGATAAATGCGGCAGGCCAGTCCTGTCGCTTCGTAAGGATAACAACGATGAGTCAGATCGTAGAAATTAAAGTACCTGATATCGGTGGCCACGATAATGTTGATGTGATTGATGTGGCTGTTAAAGTGGGCGACATCATCGCTCTTGAAGACACATTGGTAACACTGGAAACAGACAAAGCAACCATGGATGTTCCTGCGGATGCAGCAGGTAAAGTAGTTGAAGTCAAAGTTGCCGTGGGCGACAAAACCTCAGAAGGCAGTGTGATTGTCTTGGTTGAAGCAGAAGCGCAAAATGACGCACCTGCTGCCAAATTAGAAGAAACAGTGGTTGCAGCTGCAACGCAAGCAGCGCCTGCTGCAAGCGCAAGCACCGCAGTTGTTGTACCTGATATCGGTGGTCACGATAATGTTGACGTAATTGAAGTGGCTGTTAAAGTGGGCGATGTGGTGGCTGTGGATGACACGCTAATCACATTGGAAACAGACAAAGCCACCATGGATGTGCCTTCAACGGCTGCCGGTACAGTTAAAGCCATTTACGTTAGTGTTGGCGACAAAATTGGTGAAGGTGGTTTGATTGTTGATATCGAAGGCGCAGCACCCGCTCAAGCTGCTTTGAAAGTTGAAGCTGCAGCGCCTGTTGCCACACCAGTAGCAGCGCCGGTTAAAGCCGCACCTGCACCGGTAGCTGCACCTACAACAGTTGTGGCTTTTGGCAATACGCCGATTAACGAAGAAGGTTTTCGCAAAGCACACGCAGGTCCATCTGTACGCAAATTAGCCCGTGAGTTGGGTGTTGATTTGGGCGCGGTTAAAGGTACGGGTCAAAAAGGCCGTATTTTGGATACTGACGTTAAAGGCTTTGTAAAAACAGCCTTACAACAAGGTGTTGCTCAAGTTGTTGGTACTGGCTCTTTGGGTGGCGGTTTGGATTTATTGCCATGGCCAAAAGTGGATTTTGCCAAATTTGGTGAAATCGAAGTGAAAGCATTAAGCCGCATTAAGAAAATCTCAGGTCAGAATTTGGCTCGTAACTGGGCGATGATTCCACATGTGACGCAACAAGACGAAGCGGACATGACGGAATTAGAAGAATTCCGTAAATTGCTGAACAAAGAGTGGGAGCGTGAAGGTGTTAAATTGTCACCTTTGGCTTTCGTGATTAAAGCTTGTGTGAGTGCTTTACAAGAATTCCCAGATTTCAATTCATCTTTGGATGGCGATAATTTGGTATACAAAAAATACTACAATATCGGTTTTGCAGCGGATACGCCTAATGGCTTAGTGGTTCCTGTGATTAAAGATGCAGATAAAAAAGGCTTGAAAGAAATTTCTATTGAGCTTGGTGAATTGTCGAAAAAAGCCCGTGATGGCAAATTAAAACCACAAGAAATGCAAGGCGCAACCTTTACCATTTCTAGCTTAGGTGGTATTGGCGGTACTGGCTTTACACCAATCGTAAATGCGCCAGAAGTGGCAATTTTGGGTGTATGCAAATCTAAAATCCAACCAGTATGGAATGGCAAAGAATTTGCACCGCGTTTAATGTGTCCATTGTCATTATCCTACGATCACCGTGTGATTGATGGTGCTTTGGCATGCCGCTTTACCACTTACTTAGGCAAAGTCTTGTCTGATTTCAGACGCGTGATTTTATAATTCATTTCTTTAAGGCAGCCTGAAACCACAGGCTGCTTTTTATCTGCTTATTCAAGCGCTTGGAAAGGTTAACCATGAGCTTAATCGAATTAAAAGTTCCCGATATTGGTGGTCATAACGACGTTGATATTATTGACGTTGCTGTTAAAGTGGGTGATGTGGTTGCGGTTGAAGACACATTGGTAACACTGGAAACAGACAAAGCGACCATGGATGTTCCTGCTGAAGTGGCAGGCACAATTAAAGAAGTTAAGGCCGTTGTTGGCGGTAAAATTTCTGAAGGTGATGTGATTGTCATCATCGAAGCGGCGACAAGTGAAGTTGCTGCGCCGGCTGCTGCTGTCAAACAAGAAGAAGCACCAAAAGCGGCTGCGCCTCAAGCAGCTAGCTTTACAGGTTCTTCTGATCAAGATTACGATGTGGTGGTATTGGGTGGTGGTCCTGGTGGTTATTCAGCTGCTTTTGCCGCAGCTGATATGGGTCAAAAAGTCGCCATTATTGAGCGTTATGCGACCTTGGGTGGCGTGTGCTTGAATGTGGGCTGTATTCCATCAAAAGCCTTGTTACACAATGCCGCCGTAATGGATGAAGTGAAGCATTTGGCCGCAAATGGCATCAAATATGCTGAGCCTGAAATCGACATCGATATGCTTCGCGGCTACAAACAAAGCGTTATTGGTAAATTAACCGGCGGTTTGGCAGGAATGGCCAAAGCGCGCAAAGTCGATGTGATTCGTGGTAATGGTTTGTTTATCGACCCACATCACATTGAAGTTTCGGCTACCACAGGCACAGCTAAAGAAGAAACTGGCGAAAAAAGCATTGTTGGTTTTAAAAACTGCATTATTGCAGCCGGTAGCCGTGTGGTGAAACTGCCGTTTATTCCAGAAGATCCGCGCATTGTCGATTCAACAGGTGCTTTGGAATTAAAAGACGTGCCAGAAAAAATGTTGATTATCGGTGGCGGTATCATCGGTTTGGAAATGGGTACGGTTTACAGCACCTTAGGCGCACGCTTGGATGTCGTTGAAATGATGGACGGCCTAATGCAAGGCGCTGACCGTGATTTGGTTAAAGTTTGGCAAAAAATGAATGAATATCGCTTTGATAACATCATGCTAAACACCAAAACCGTAGGCGTAGAGGCCAAAGAAGACGGTATCTATGTGACTTTTGAAGGTGCTAAAGCACCGGCTGAGCCTCAACGTTATGATTTGGTATTGGTGGCGGCAGGTCGTGCACCAAATGGCTTATTAATCGGTGCTGATAAAGCAGGCGTTGCCGTGACTGAGCGTGGTTTTATCGAGGTTGATAAACAGCAGCGCACCAATGTTGCGCATATTTATGCTATTGGTGACGTTGTGGGTCAGCCTATGTTGGCACACAAAGCAGTACATGAAGGTCATGTGGCAGCTGAAAATTGTGCAGGCCATAAGGCTTACTTTGATGCACGCGTGATTCCAGGCGTGGCCTATACCGATCCTGAAGTGGCTTGGGTAGGGGTAACCGAAGAAATCGCCAAACGCGATGGCATTAAAATTACCAAATCAGTATTCCCTTGGGCAGCTTCTGGTCGCGCCATTGCCAATGGTCGTGATGAAGGATTTACCAAATTGATTTTTGATGCCCAAACCAAGCAAGTGATTGGTGGCGGTATTGTGGGTACTCATGCAGGCGATATGATTGGTGAAATTTGTCTGGCCATTGAAATGGGTTGTGATGCAGAGGATATTGGTAAAACCATTCATCCACATCCAACTTTAGGTGAGAGCATTGGTATGGCAGCTGAAGTGAGCTTAGGCTTGTGTACAGATTTGCCACCACAGCGCAAAAAGTAATATCGTTGGATATTCAAAAGCGGCCTGAAAAGGTCGCTTTTTTTATGACTGTTTTCATTGAGCAAACAGACAAAAAATCCATGCCTTGGCATGGATTTTTGATTTGGGTGTGGATTAACGGTAGCCCGCTCTGTCCATTAGCATCACAGCTTGTTTTTGTTTGCTGCCTGCGTTGGATACATTAATCACGTTTTGCTTGAAGTTGCCCCATTTAGCAACTCTTGCATCGGGTTTAACGGTTGGGTTAACAGGGTATTCCATATTCAAATCAGCAAAAAGATTTTGTGCTTTATTGCCAGATAACCATTCAATGAATTTTTGTGCTTCAGCTTTGTTTTTGGTGTGTTTGGCAACGCCTGCACCTGAGATATTCACGTGTGTGCCTTTGCCTTTTTGATCAGCCCAGAAAATGCCAATAGGAAGCTTTGGATTTTTTTCCATGAGGCGACCATAGTAATATGTGTTGGCAATGCCGACATCACAACGACCAGAACCAATGGCTTCTAATAAAGCAGTATCATCTGCAAATGGTGCTGTGGCTAAGTTATTCACCCAGCCTTTAACCATGGTTTCAGTTTTGGCAGCGCCCACATCAGCGATGTGCATGGCAACCAATGATTGGTTATACACTTTTTTCGAGGTGCGTAGGCACAATTTGCCTTTGAAGTCGCTGTTGGCTAAATCTGCATAGCTAGACAAATCTTTAGGATTGACTTTGTTGGTGTTGTAAAAAATAGTACGGGCACGAACCGATAAGCCAAACCATTGGTTTTTAGGATCACGCAAATGAGAAGGAACATTTTTAGTCAAAACTTTAGATTGAATCGGTTGCAATAAACCCATTTGACTTGCTTGCCATAAATTACCACCATCAACGGTAATTAAAACATCTGCTGGCGAGTTTTTGCCTTCAGCACGCATACGCTCCATAAGCGGACCTTCTTTGTCCGAAACCAGCTTTACGTTAACACCTGTTTCTTTTTTGTATTGAGCCACAACAGGTTTTAACAGTTGTTCAGCACGAGAAGAATATACCACCAAATCTTGTGCAAAAACTGAAGCTGTACTTAAGGTCAAAAATGCGATGGGTAAAAGCTTTGCCATTGTGAATCCTTTAATATATAAGAATGAGAACTATTATTGTTGTTGATGTTAAGGGATTATTTCGACATCGTCCAGTGTTTTTATAACCTACGCTAACATTTTTTAATATAAATTTGAGCGGATAAAATTATAGATTAAGAATCATTACTGTTTAATTTACTTTAACGAAATATTTAAGCATAATGTCTCTTTTTTGCGTACTGAGCGGGTGGCTTTTGTCCTATTTATTGAGCAGGTTTTGGCAATGGGTTTGGGTGCTCTTGGTATTGGTGCCCATGGGTGTTGTATTGGCATCGTACCAAGAAATTGACCATGAAATTTGGCAGCATTTACTTGAGTTTCAATTGGGTCATTTACTAAGCAATACTTTAATTTTGGTATTGGGTGTGGGGTGTGGCACGTTGGTTTTGGGCACAAGTTGCGCATGGTTAACAGCGGTGTACCAGTTCCCCGGGCGACGATTTTTCTTTTGGGCTTTGATGCTGCCTCTGGCTGTGCCTGCTTATGTCATGGCTTTTAGTCAAATAGGTTTATTTGACTACAGCAGTGGTATCAGTACTTATTTGCGTGAAACATGGCATTTTGAAAATGGCCTTCCTGATATTCGCCATGCTGGCGGTGTGGTTTTGGTCATGAGTTTGGCTTTTTACCCTTATGTGTATTTGTTGGCACGCAATGCCTTTTTGAGCATGGGTGTGCGCTCATTGGAAGTGGGTGCAAGTTTGGGCTTGTCACCCATGAAAGTGTTCTTTCGCATTGCGTTACCGATGGCAAGGCCTTGGATTTTGGGTGGCATGACTTTGGCGTTAATGGAAACGATTGCAGATTTTGGTACGGTAGCAGTGTTTAATTTTGACACCTTTACAACCGCCATTTATCAAGCTTGGTATTCTTTTTACTCCATAGAGACGGCCAAACAGCTGGCATCGATTTTAATTTTGGTGGTTTTTGTTTTGCTGCTATTAGAACAATACAGTCGCAAACAAAAAAGATTTACCCAAGTTGGTAAGGCACAAAGATCGATCCAGATTCAATTGAAACCCAAGCAGGCTTATTTGGCGAGTGCTTTTTGCAGTTTGATTTTGTTGATGGCTTTTGTGCTGCCAGTGGGGCAATTGGTGATGTGGGCGTGGGAGACAAGAAGCAACGTTTTTGAGGCTGATTTGTGGCGTTATGCATGGCATTCTTTGGCTGTTGCGTTGATGGCAGCTGTTTTGGTGATGGTATGTGCTTTGGGTTTGTCATTATCCAAGCGGGTCGCAGCGGGAAACCTCAGTATCTGGTTAACACGATTTGCAACATTGGGCTATGCCGTACCAGGAACCATTTTGGCTGTGGGTGTTTTTATTCCCATTGCGTGGTTGGATAATATACTCATTGAAATGATCGGACTGGATTCACAAGCCTCAGGTTGGCTCAAAGGAACGCTCGCGGTATTGCTATTGGCTTATGCCTTGCGTTTCATGGCGGTGGCTTTTGCGGCAACTGAAGCTGGTTTTGAGCGGATTTCAATACAGCAAGATGAAGCGGCAACAAGTTTGGGTGTGTATGGTTTGGCTTTGCTGCGTCGCGTGTATTTGCCATTGATTAAAGGTGCTACGGGAACTGCCATGTTAATGGTGTTTGTCGATGTAATGAAAGAAATGCCCATAGTACTGATGATGCGCCCCTTTGATTGGGATACCTTGGCTGTACGTATTTTTAATTTCACAACCGAAGGGCAATATGATTTGGCAGCATGGCCTGCCATTTTGATTATTTTGACCGGCTTGGTGCCAATTTTATTTTTTTCTAGGACAGAATCATCATGACATGGTTGAACATGAACCAAGTGGACATTTCACTTGCACAAAAGTCCATCATAAAACAATTCAATATCTCACTCAAAAAGGGAGAAATTGCATGTTTATTGGGTGCATCAGGTTGTGGAAAAACAACCATCTTACGAGCGATTGCTGGGTTCGAAGACATTGCGGCTGGTGACATTGCTTTGAACCAAAAAGTATTGGCACAAAAAGGAAAATGTTTGCCTGCGCATGAGCGAGAAGTGGGCATGGTGTTTCAGGATTATGCATTATTCGGTCATTTGAATATTCAAGAGAATATTGCTTTTGGATTGTCAAAATACAAAAAATCAGCACGCCAAGAGCGGGTAAAAACACTGTTAAGTTTAATCGGCCTAAGTGAATATGCGAAGGCTTATCCGCACCAATTGTCAGGTGGCCAGCAGCAGCGTGTTGCTTTGGCAAGAGCCTTAGCACCGAAGCCCAAATTGATTTTGTTGGATGAGCCATTTTCTAATCTGGATACCGAATTGCGTTTGCAACTGGCAAAAGACATTCGCTATCTATTGCAACAAGAAAACATGACCGCTATTTTGGTGACCCATGATCAAGAAGAGGCATTTGCATTTGCCGACACCATTGGATTGGTGGCCGATGGACAATTACAGCAGTGGGGTAAGCCTGAGACGTTGTTTTATCAACCAGTGAATGCAGCTGTAGCCAATTTTTTTGGACAGGGCAGTTGGCTTAAAACGCAAGTATTGGATGAAACGCGATTGCAAACCGCATTGGGAGTGTATAAGCATCCTGTAACACACGGTCTGCCTGTGGGGGATGTGAATTTATTGGTTAGAGCACATGAAGTGGTGTTGGTTGATGAGGCCGGAGCTTTGGCACAAGTGAATAACAGCGTCTACCAAGGCTGGCAAGTTCAGCATGCCTTAGAATTAACAAATGGCGAAATGCTATTGGCCAATTGGCCTAAGCAACAACAAGGCTCGGTCAATATTGCATTGAAATTAGACCATGTAATTGCTTTTGAATGAGGGTGAGTTACACCGCCTGTTATCAGTCGATGGTCAAATTTAAAGATTAAGCCTGTGCAATGATATGGTAATCCACCCTAAAAAATAATAGCAGCCAACAGTAGAATTTTCTCGTCATCTATGCGCAGGAGATTTTGCAATGAAATAATCTAAACTCACTGATAGCTAGCGAAGGTAGTCTGAATGCACTAATCACATTTGGTTATTAGGCTTCATGCATGACAATCTAAGCAATGGCAGAAACTATGAACTTCAAAATTGGGCTGCTAAAATGGGAGGATTGCCTTATGGTCTTTTGCGTGCAGCACTTTTTTGAAACCATTAATAGGCAGGGATTACAGGGCTTTTTTACGTAATAAGGTTTAATAATATTTAATAAAAAAATTGCTCTTCGTATAAAAATAGCAGGGAAATTTAGGCAAAAAAACATCAATTCAAAATGCAAATCTAAGCCACTTGCTTCGCAACTGCCTAAAATCGACATAAATCACTAGCTTTTAGGCTTTAGCCTGAAGGCTAGCCCAAGTCGGCTGCTGTGCCAGTTTGCTTTGGCTAGCCTTTACACATGAATCTATGTTTTTTTGTCTACCAGTAAAAAATAGATTTGAAGAACAAATTAGTTTGTTAAATTTGACTTTAAAGTGTTTTAAGTTATTTAAAACAATAGGTACAGATTTATCTTTTGGATGATAAGTCTTCTATAGGCGGCCTTAAAGTCCATTTAAAGACCGTTTAGAATGTAAAGCCTAACAGCTTTTGAGTTGTTTGCTAGATATGACTACATTCAAATTTTTATAATCAGTACTTTTAAGGTTTGAGGACTACTGAAACGTATATTTGGAAGTTTTTTTGTTGAATAAATTATTATAAAAGGTTTAATAAAAATGGATGCAATTTATGAGTATTATGAGGATACAGTTAAACCAACAGTAAATGAGTTTTTAATAGATAGAACAAATCTTAGAAGAGGAAGACTAGCGGCTATAGTACTTGATCACATGAGGGACTATAGAGCAGTTCAAATAGGTGGACATCCAGAAAAACTATTGGAGAAAATAAAGGAAGATTGCTTTGATTTAGTATTAATTAGGGATGTATGTAATGCAAGTAAACACTGCATTTTAACTGGTAATTCTTATCAAAAAAAATGTACTAAAAACCCTAGACACTTATCAAAATATAGTGACATCAAAAGTGAAAATAACGCAGGTATTTTTAGTAAGCCTTTTGGTGAAGGAAGGTTTTCTGAATCAAATTATGTCTATATCAAGTTTGATCAAGACAGATCATTAAGGGACGGTAAGGAAAGTAAGAATTTAGATGAGTCAATCAATGAGGTTATGGCATATTGGGATAAAACTCTTTATCCTAATGAAAACTAAATCATATATCAGTCCTTTTAGATATTTCATCGCATTAACAATTAATTTCCCCCCATCGCTTCCTTAAATAATCATAGCTTTTTTACTATCGAGCTGGATAGCATACCTAGGTAATCATCACTAGCCGCTAATGATTTAATATCATACCTAAATCGTATTAAGAAATTACTTCAATCCCACTCAATTGGCTTTGTTGCATTAAGTTGCAGGAGTTTTCAGTAGAATTAATTTACCATCAATGGTGACTTGTCACCATTGATGGTATGTGGTCTTTCATTATTATAGAATAATAACAATGTCATGGTGTAGTTTTGTATTTCCGTTATATCGTTAAATAGGTATTGATTCAAGAGTCCGTAGCGTAC
>JASLBZ010000102.1 GCA_030146285.1 Neisseriaceae bacterium
GGTACAGGTGGTGACGAAGCTGCACTCTTTGCTGGTGATTTGCTGCGCATGTATACCCGTTATGCAGAACGCCAAAATTGGCAAGTTGAATTGGTTTCATCCCATGAGTCAGACTTAGGTGGCTATAAAGAAGCCATTATTCGCATCATTGGTTTTGGCGCTTACAGCTTTTTGAAATTTGAATCGGGTGGCCATCGAGTCCAACGCGTTCCTTCAACGGAAAGCCAAGGTCGCATTCACACATCGGCTTGTACTGTTGCGGTTATGGCTGAAGCCGATGCGCTTGAAGACATCAATATCAATACCAGCGATTTGCGCATTGACACCTTCCGTGCCAGTGGTGCCGGTGGTCAGCACATTAACAAAACTGACTCTGCTGTGCGCATTACGCACATGCCTTCAGGCTTGGTGGTGGAGTGCCAAGACGGTCGCTCACAGCACAGCAATAAGGCTCAGGCGCTCAAAGTGCTTGCCGCACGCTTGAATGACATGCAACGCAGAGCTGCCCATGAAAAAGAAGCTGCCGAGCGCAAGAGCTTGATTGGCAGTGGCGACAGAAGTGAGCGCATTCGCACTTACAACTACCCTCAAGGCCGTGTCACCGACCACCGCATCAACTTAACATTACACAAATTGGATTTTGTTATGGACGGTGATTTGAGTGAATTGACCAAGAGTTTGATTGCTGAGCACCAAGCTGAGCAATTGGCCAATATGGCTGATTGATTTTTCAAAAGCTGCCCTTTGGGCAGCTTTTTTAAACCTGACTAAATTAAAAGAAGATTATGGCAGACTATGCAATTGGGGATGTACAAGGCTGTTTTGATGAGTTAATGGCTTTACTGAGAAAAATTGATTTTCAAACAGGCAAAGACACTGTGTATTTTGTTGGTGACGTGGTCAACCGAGGCCCAAAATCCTTACAAACCTTAGAGTTCATCTACCAAAACCAAACATCCATGCAAACCGTTCTTGGCAACCATGACTTGCATTTGCTAGCCGTTGCCCACACTGATGCGACAGAGAAAAAAGGCGACACCATCGCGCCTATTTTAACGGCCAAAAACAAAACGGTTTTGCTGGATTGGTTGCGAACTCAACCTTTATTGATTCACGAAAACAATCGCGTGATTGTCCATGCTGGCCTGTACCCAAGCTGGGATTTAGACACGGCCAAAGACTTTAATGGTGAAATTCAAGCCGGCTTGTCTGGTCGCAATTTCATCACCGTTCTCAAAGAGATGTATGGCAACAAACCC
This sequence comes from Neisseriaceae bacterium, assembly GCA_030146285.1. Classification (GTDB taxonomy): domain Bacteria; phylum Pseudomonadota; class Gammaproteobacteria; order Burkholderiales; family Neisseriaceae; genus JASLFS01. The sequence continues at coordinate 1,260 of JASLBZ010000102.1, forward strand.
AAATCCATGAAAGCCAATATGGATGCAATGGAAACCATCCGATTTGGCATTAACAGCATGACGCGCATGCGAACATTGGATGCCCAACACAATTTGGATTTTGATTACAAACGCGGATTTGATGACATGCCTGCTTATTTGCATGCTTGGTTTGAAGACACCCTGCGTCAAGATTTGGATGTGGATATTATTTTTGGCCATTGGTCTGCCATTGGTCTTTATGCCAATCCTGACAAACGCATTTATGGCTTAGACACAGGTGCCATTTGGCAAGGGCAATTAACCGCAATGGATTTAGACAGCAAGGCGGTCTTTCAAGTGAACCGTCTTAAGCCCGAATAAAATCCCATTCAAAAAAGAAGGCAGCCTGAATGTTGACAGGCTGCCTTCTTTTTTGAATTTTACAGTCTTCTGATATTGACTAATTCAAACTTAACATGCGGTGATCTTTCCAACCTTCATTGGTCAGAACCAACATAGTACGGTTTTTTTGCCCTTCAGCAATTTGCTCTTCCAAATCAATTTGCCCATTTTTGATTAGTTTTTGTGCAAATTTATTCAGTTTGTATTCTGGCTCATAAACGACTTTGGACACAATCATGCCATCGGCCGTGGTCGGCTCGGTAAACCAATCAATTTGCTTCACTTTTTCCTTACCAACGCACAATAAAGGCCCATTTAAACTTCTTTTAAAGTGCTTAACACCCACTTCTGTTAGCTTGAAAATTGACATTTGCATGGTCTTGTCACTGCTGCCTTTGGCAGAAAAGTTCTGTTCAGATTCTTTTTTGTAAATGCCATTGTCTTCTAAAATGGCCATTTGTTTTAAGGCTTGTTCATTAACCTTCTGACCTTTGGCGTCACGCGAGACAATGCGAACATAGTCACTGCCATAGCGATCTGAAATACTGAACTGTTGGCTATCATCTGTCATTGGAGCCAAAGCCACACAAAAATCACTTTGAATCAAATACTGATTAATGGCTTTTTCGTAATTTTTCTTATTGGCATCCTGACTTGAAGAGCATGCAGCCAAAGCACCAACCAATAACAATACTGCCCATTTTTGCATAAGAAACGTCCTTTTTAAAAATTCAGGTGACCTTTAAATCATGGTTTAAGCATAGTACAGGCAGCCTGAATATCACAAGTGAAATATGCTTTTTTTCGCAAAAGGCTAACAAACATCATATAATCCGCTACAATTTGATTATTTATCACAAAGTGTCCTCATGAAAACCAAACTTTATGGCATTTCCAATTGCAGCACGGTCAAAAAAGCCCGTGTCTTTTTAGAGCATCATGCGGTCGATTTTGACTTTATCGATTTTAAAAAACAAGCGCCTCAAGCTGCTGACATTCAAGCATGGCTAGAGCACATTACTTTGGAAATTTTGCTTAACAAGCGCGGCACCACTTGGCGAAATTTGGGCGATGAAGACAAAAAGCAAGCTGACGCTCCAGCCGGCGCCATTGCCTTAATGCAAGCACATCCTTCTTTGATCAAACGTCCTGTTTTGGTAAGCAGCCAGCTGACCAGCGTAGGTTTTAAAGAAGATGATTACCAACAGTTTTTGGCAGCAGGTCAACTATGAATCAAACCATTTTTATCGCAGATTTGCACTTAAGCCCTGAAACACCCAAGCTCAATATGAAGTTCATGCAAGCATTATCAACATGGTTGGGGAAAATTGATGCCTTGTACATTCTAGGTGATTTGTTTGATGCTTGGGTTGGTGATGACAACCACCACTTTGTGACCGATGAAATCATTCAAGCCATGCACGCATTCAGCAAAACAACCCCCATTTGGGTCATGCACGGCAACCGTGATTTTCTATTGGGAAATGACTTTTCTAAACGCTCTGGCGCTGGTTTATTGGCAGACCCTAGTGTGGTTGATTTGTATGGCCAGTCATATGTTTTAAGTCATGGTGACCTTATGTGCACAGATGATGTTGAATACCAAGCCTTCCGAGCCCAAGCCAGAAACCCGATGTGGCAACAGGCCATTTTGGCAAAACCATTGGTAGAGCGTCGTTTATTGGCAACACAAATTCGTCAGATGAGCGAAAGCAAAAAAAACAGCGACGGTTTAACTGAGATTTCAGATGTCACCGATGCCGGCGTCCAAGCCTTGATGAGTGACTTGGTTCAAGACAATGCCATTCATTTGATTCATGGTCATACCCACAGACCCAATACCCATATTCATCAGGTAAATGGCATTAACGTCACACGCCATGTGATTCAAGACTGGCATGATGATATGGCAGGCTATTTGGCGCTAAGCAGCGACGGCAACATCACAGCACACACACTGTAAAAAAAGACCGCTTCAAGCGGTCTTTTTGATCAATACCATATTTTCATGAAGTTGGACACGTCCCAATACAAGTAAGCTAACTGGTAGATGATAGAAAACAACACCATCAATTGCCATTGCACGGCCGTCAGTCTTAGTGGCTGCCCTTTTGAAAAAATCTTGGCATACAACAACATGGTCGCCATCAAAAACCACTGCGCACCAATCCAATACACTGGCTGTAAAAAATACATTTGCAGCTGAGAGAACAAGAAAAAGCTTGAACTTCCTTGCGGATAACTCATCCAGAACATGCCGAGCAACAACAAATAACTGGCGCTCATGGCCAAAGAACTGGTTGCTAAAAACGGCAAATACATCCCAATATTCTTGCTATGCTGTTGGTCTTTGTGTTGAGCATAATGCTGAGTAAAATAAAACAAACTGCCCAAACCAATATAAAAATAAGGGAAAATCATGCTGTTAAACTGGGTAAAATGAAAAACATTGGGTAACATTAAATTGCCCACAATGGTACTAAAACCCAACCACAACAAAACGCTTGCCCACAACCATTGAAATTGTTGATGGTAAAAACAAAGACCGACGAACAAGATCAAATACACAGCAACCACAGTTTCTGTAATCATATTCCTACTTAATGCGCAAAACGCGCTTTAGACTCACCCCAATTGCAGTGGCCAAGTGTGCCACACAATCCGTTTGTAAATCACTGCTAAAATGCTGTGGATCTTGGTGGGCAATAATCAACATGCCATCGGCAACATCTGTATTGGCAATAAACAAGGGCAAATACAAAAAGCTTTCGGCTTGACTAGCATCCAAATCCAACCACAAATCATCGTGCAATACTTTTTGAGTACAACGAATGTTGCTGGCATTTTGAATCGTTTGCAATAGTGCGTCGCTCATTTTCAACGCTTCAGGCATGCGAATATTTTTATTATTGCCTTGCACTGCTACTTTCAAAGCAAAATTGGGCATGCCAAATTCACCAGTTAAAACCTGCTTAACCGATGCATACAATTGTTTGACGGTGTTGACAGCCATTAAAGCCAAGTCCATTTTCAACATTTTTTCAATCGTGGCATCATTGTCTTTTGCATTTTGAATTAAAAATTGCAGACGCTCATGTGCTTTTTGATTTTTTGATTTTTGAGCTGCCAATTGTGCTTCGGTAAAGCTCCTGACTTTGCCACCATGCTCTTCATAACCTAGCTCATGTGCATACTCAATAAGAAAGTCAGGATGGTCTTTTAAAAAAGCCACCACATCATCGATTGCGATCGCATTAACCTCTTGTTCGTTCATTCGCTCATCTGTCTAAAAGTTAAATTAATGGGCAGTATTAAAGTTTATGCACTAAAAATAAACTTTAAACAATTTTTATAGCCACTTATGATACCTTATTCAAGCACGATAAAACGATAATTTTAAGGAAAATAGCAATGAGAATTGAAAACCAAATGTATCTAAATATTCAGGCACTGAGCACATTGCCTGAAGAAATTCGCATGGACAAACAAACCCAAGCCATGTCGCAGTTTGTGCCTTTTTTGGCCACCACCGGCATTCAGTTTGATGTTCTTAGCCGAGAATGCGTCACGGTTAGCATACAAAACGAGACCAAAGTACAAAACCACATCAAAGGCATTCACGCTTGCGTGATGGCAACCTTGGCCGAAACGGCCACAGGCTTTGTCATGAGCTTGAACATTCCAGATAACAAATTGCCATTATTAAAATCAATGCAAGTAGATTACAACCGCGTTGCCAAAGGCAATATGCAAGCAACAGCACACTTAACAAACGAACAAGTTGCTTTGATGTGTGATGAAGAGCGTGGGCATTTTGTGATTGAATGCCATGTCAGTGATGAAAAACCAGATGATGAACCACCTGTTGTGGTAACCATGACATGGGCTTGGGTTCCAAAACGGGTTTAAAACACCCTCTTATCAAAATCGATTCATTTTGAACATTGAATCGATTTTGATGCTTTAAGCGTTTCTGGCTTCTTCTACACCCAAATTTGCTAACTCATCAGCCTTTTCATTGCCATAATTGCCCGCATGCCCTTTAACCCAATGCCAAGTGACTTCGTGTCTTGCGACTTGCTCATCCAATATTCGCCACAAATCTTGATTTTTAACGGGTTCTTTCTTACTGTTTTTCCAGCCTTTTGCCTTCCAGTTTTCCAGCCAACTGAGCATGCCTTGTTGTACATATTTGGAGTCAGTATAAATTTCAACCGTGCAAGAGCGTTTTAATAACTTCAAAGACTCAATCACAGCCATCAACTCCATGCGATTGTTTGTCGTGTTTTTAGCTCCGCCATAAATGGATTTTTGGTGTTCACCATAGCTCAAAAATGCGCCCCAACCACCCAGTCCAGGATTGCCTTTGCAAGCTCCATCGGTATACACGGTGACGATTTGTTTTTGGGTCATATTACTGTCTTTTCGATTGCAAGGCTTGAGATTGTAATTCAATCTGCTCTGACTGCATAATGGGAATGTCTATCATGTCGCCACATTTTAACTCTTCCGACAAAGGTCGCAAATAAATCACCTTCTTTTTCAATACCAAACCATAAGCCGCAGCCAAATATGGCCACCATTTTTCACCTAAATTCTCCAATACAGACAAGTTTTTATTGCGTTGTGAGTCCAATGAAAATGGCAAAAAATTAAAAAAGTGGCTGGATTCACACTCAAAACCCAATTCCAAAAGCTGATGTGTCAACATGCCCGAGCCCAAACAATTTTCTTTTGGTGGCAACATGTTTTGCGCAATAAAACTAAATCGCCACAAAGAATGGGGGGAGAACTCACAAATGACCAAGCGCCCTTCTGACTTTAATACCCGATAAACTTCTTTTAAGATTTGTTGTTGGGTTTGCTTGGTATAAAAAAACAAAACATGCGGCAAAATCACACAATCCACACTGTGCGCAGCCAAAGGTAAAGCGCAATAATCTGCCACAATACCATTATTGGTTATTTTTTTATCGGTTATGCTCAGGCAACGCTCACCCTGAAAAGGCAAGTGCCCAGAAAGAAGTACAGAACCCATCTGAACGATTAAGTTGGCTGATTTCATCTCAAGAAGAACGCCACTGATCAATTCTAATTCTCTTTGGTACAAAAGGCTTCCTGAAGAGAAATTAATGAATTTACTAACCGTTTCATTGTCCATTGGCACCCCCTTACAAGTTCATACAATTATTCACATGGTATCAAAAAAGCAAATGATTAGCAGTATTTGCATGTGTTTAGAATGTTTCGATGTTGCAATCTCATTAAAAAATGCTGTATTAATATACATTTACACAATGGAGTCCTTGACACAACACACGTCTGAACTTACGATTCAGGGTATCTAGACTCTCAGACCTTAACCTTACATGACTTCATTCAAAACCATTATCTGGGCTTTGGCAGGCATTTCCTTTGCTCAAATTAGCCTTGCTGCTCCGAGCGTCAATCAGACGTATTTATCATCGAAAGCCATTGGCAATGCCATTATGCAATTGAATGCCGCATCTTTAGGCAGCGCTAACAGCATTCGCCAATACAATGATATTTGGTCACGCATGCGCCCTGGTTTTGACATGATGGAAGTCAATCCTGAACTGGTTCGCCAACATGAGCGTTATTTTTCAAGCAAAGCAACCTACGTTAACCGCACCATTGATCGCGGTTCACCTTATCTTTACTACATCCTCAGTGAAGTTGAAAAACGTGGCATGCCAAGCGAGATTGCGCTATTGCCCTTTATTGAAAGTGCTTATGTTACCAAAGCCAAATCACCTGTGGGTGCATCTGGTTTATGGCAGTTCATGCCGGCAACAGGCAAACAATATGGTTTAGAGCAAAGCAATACTTATGACGGTCGCCATGACATTACAGCCTCAACAGATGCTGCCTTGACCTATTTACAATATCTGTACAGTTTGTTTGGCGATTGGTCTTTGGCTTTGGGTGCTTATAACTGGGGTGAAGGCAATATGGCTCGTGCCATTCGCAATGCAGAATCCCAAGGTCGCATACCGGTGTATGAAAACCTAAAAATGCCCAATGAAACTCGAAATTATGTGCCAAAACTATTGGCCATTCGCAATTTGGTTGCCAATCCAGATGGCTACAATATGCACATTTCTAAGGTTGAAAACAAACCTTATTTTGAGTTTGTGGACATTGATTCCCCCATGGACATTAAAGCAGCGGCACACTTAGCAGGCATCAGTGACGCTGAGTTTTTGCGTTTGAACCCAGGCTTTAACTTGCCTGTATTCTTGCCCAAAAGCAATCGAAAAATGATTTTGCCAAAAGACAATGTGAAAACTTTTTACAGCAATTACAAAGAAGCAGACAACAAAACCTTATTGTCTTGGGACATCTATACCCCCATTAGCAAAGAAAACATCAACAATATTGCCACCAACTTTGGCATGACCGCAGGCGAGTTACGCAGCCTGAATTTGCTCAAATCCTCCACACTTAATGCAGGCCAAAGTGTGCTGGTTGCCAAAAATACCAACTTGCCTCAACTGATGCTCAACGAACACCTGTCACAGTTCAATCTGGCCGATAACAGTTCGACCTTAAGCCAAAACACGCCAAGCATGTTGGCCAGCAACACTGCATCCAGCATCAAAACCAGCACAGACATTCAGATTATCCAGTCTCAAGCATCAGAAATGCCATTAAAGCAATCTGAAGTGATTCAAATGGCGGCAATTGAAAAAACACAAGCAGTGCAATTGGCACAAACCACTCCGATTGTAAACGCTGCACCAGCAACAAGTTTTATTGCGACAACGGTAACACCTGACGCCACTCGCACAACCCACATAACAGACAACACAGCCATTCGCAGCTTGCCCATTGATGCGTTTACCAACACATCAACACCTGTTGCCATTGTTGAAAATACCAGCTCTGACCCTTTATTGGCATTGTTAGAACAAAACCAAGCCAATAGCGTAGACATACAGCCCCTCAATCAAGACAGCAACAACCGTTTGCTTGCCAATGAAGCCAAGCGCAATGAGCACATTCAAAATTCGATGCGCCAATCACTGGCAATGGCCAAAGCACAAGAAGCCCGCGAAGAACGCCTAGCCCGTAGCCAAGTCAGCAAATCCGTACAAAGCAATCTAACTGCCAAACATACCGTACAAAGTGGTGACACACTAACTAACATTGCCAAGCGTTATGACATGTCTGTCAATGATTTGACGCTGGCCAATCAGATTTCGGGTGACCACATTCAATTAGGACAAACCCTGAAAGTGGCTTTGGTACCATCCAGTAAAAGCAGCCCTAAAAACAACAAGGCTGATAACATTAAATCAACCAATTACGTGGTTAAAAAAGGCGATACGCTCTCAACTATCGCCAAAAATTACAATGTCCAAGTCAATGACATTCAAAAATGGAACAAATCATTTGACCCACGCCATTTGCGTCCAGGTCAAAAAATCACTTTATATGGTTTGTAAGACTCGTTCCGCTACAAGCACACTCCAACAAGCAAGAGCCCAAACTCATCTGGGCTCTTTTTTATGGACAATTCCTGACCCAAACCGATGGCAGCTTCATTTGATGGTGTTACAATAAGCCCATGAACTATACTATTAATACAATTGACTATCAGCATTTGGGATTTTTGGTTTTGATTGCTGAGAATGAACAAGAGCCCACTTTTGGTAGCGGTTTAATCAAACTGCAAAGTGAAGATGATTCGTTATTGCAAAGTCGTGAAGCACAAAATCTCAGTTTGCTCACGCAACCTTTTACATGGGATATTGAAAACGATACAATGACCTTTCATCATGAGAATGACATAAAGTCACAATTGCAGGGTGAATATTTAACCGTTGGAGCGATTCATTACCGCATTCATGACTTAACAGGAAACATTTAAAATGGAAAGTATTTTCATCTTAATTCCCATCAGTATTGTGTTGGTTTTCGTGATTGGTGCTTTTTTTTGGTGGTCATCTAAGAATGGTCAATTTGACGACTTAGAAGGCCCTGCATTTCGAATTCTAATGGACGATGATGACATTCACCATGACAATGAGCAGCCTGTGAAAAATAAGATCGATGAAGCAGTCGACACCGAGCAAAAACCACCCCAATAAACACAATCATTGCAACCTTGTTGCCTTCATCTAGAAATGTGTCCATGAAAAACCAATTTTCTTTTGCATTGAGTCAACGCTTTGCTCCGCTGTTTGGCACCCAATTTTTGGGCGCACTGAATGACAATTTGTTTAAAATTGCCACGTTTGTTCTCATTAGCTTTTATGGATTAGGCAAAGAGACTCAAATTGACCCAGCTCAGTTATTGAATATCGGCGCTTTGTTATTCATTTTGCCTTATTTTATTTTTTCGTCTTTGTCCGGCCAAATTTGTACCCGATACAATAAAGCCAAAGTAGCACGCATTGTTAAAATTATGGAATGCGTGATCATGTCTTATGTTGCCATTGGTTTTTTAACCGATTCGGTTTGGATTTTATTATCCGGCTTGTTTCTCATGGGCACACAATCCACTTTTTTTGGCCCTTTAAAATACTCTGTTTTACCCGAATACCTTAACAATAAAGAACTTGTTTCAGGTAATGGTTTGATTGAAATGGGTACTTTTATTGCCATTTTGGTCGGTCAAATTGTGGGCACAATTTTGGCTGGCTTTAATATTGGCTTTGTGATTGTCAGTACGTTGGCCATAGCGATTTTAGGCACTTATACCAGCTTTCAAATGCCAGATGTACCACCTCAAAACCCCAATGAAACATTGGACCCCAACCTGTTTCGCAGCACCAAAAATATTTTAAAACAATCATTTGCGAACATTGAGACCAAAACCTCTATTTTGGGTATTTCATGGTTTTGGTTTTTGGGCGCTGTTTACACAACGCAATTGCCAACCTTCACCAAATTGCATTTGGGTGGTGGCGATGCTGTTTTTAACCTCATGCTGGCTGCTTTTTCCATTGGTATCGGTATTGGTTCTGTGGTGTGTGCCAAATTGAGCAAAGAACGTTTGGAGCTGGGCTTGGTCATTGTCGGCGCGCTAGGCATGACCGTATTTGGTGTCTGGCTTGGTATCAGCACTTGGCAACCATACCAAGGTGATTTGCGCACATTAACTGCATTCATGGCAGATGCACAAGCTTACAATGTTTTGTTTTGCATCAGCGCCTTGGGCTTTTTTAGTGGCTTCTTTTCTGTACCACTTTACACATGGCTACAAACAGGCTGTGATGAAGCCTTTCGCTCCCATGCCATTGCTGCAAACAACATTGTTAATGGCTTGTTCATGATGATCGCTGCCGCTTTAAGCATGCTGTTGCTACAGACATACCAAAGCATTGCCTTTTTGTATTTGCTCGTTGCCGTTGGTAACATCGCCATTATTTTGTGGTTAATTCGCTTATACCCTGCCATTTGGCGTGAGCGCTGGCACTGGTTACAAAAGAAATAAAAAAAATAGGGCTTATCATCTAAACTCAGAAGATAAGCCCTATTTTTTATTCAATCCAGCATCCTGATTTTGGCTGAATCAGCCTAAAACCAACCGCAAAGGCAATGCTTAGTCTGCTTCTTATAAAATAAGCCATGGTTCTACACAAATCCAAGCAAAGAGATATTGCTTTTAATGGCGAACAAGGTTATTTTAAAGGTTAACTAACAACCCCTGATTTATTGCCATTTGGCGTGATGATGTTGCATTTTGGCTGTCTTTCACCAAACAACACAGCAATGCATTCAGATACAAAAAACAACAGCAACATGGCCGCGAACAATACCAGTCAAAATGCGTGCCCAACTTGCTACACCATAGCAAGATACATACAAAGGGAATCGGGTTTAACCCCATAGAGGTTACACCCCAATAACAATCACTTCTGTTCATGCTGTTGCTTGCAACTTAGCAAGTTTTGTCGTCGTCAACGAACAACTGTTTTAACAATGGCGCAATAAAAACATTATGGAGCAAACCATGCAATACCGCTTTTCTACAGCCATTACCAACACCCCAAAATCGTTTATTCGTGAAATTTTAAAATTAACCCAAAGTGATGAAATCATCTCTTTTGCTGGCGGCCTGCCTAATAAACAATTTTTCCCCAGCGACGCCATTGCCAAAGCAGCTCAAGTGGCATTGAGTGTGGATGCTGAAAAAACATTGCAATATGGCATGACCGAAGGTTATACACCACTTCGCGAGTGGATTGTGGCCCGTTACCAATCTCAAGGTGTCAATATTACGATTGACAATGTCTTGATTACCAGTGGATCACAGCAAGCATTGGATTTATTGGGTAAAGTATTTTTGGATAAAGGTGATGTGGTTGCTTTAGAAAAACCAAGTTACTTGGGTGCCATTCAGGCTTTTCAAATGTTCCAGCCTGAATTTCAAGAAGTCACTTTGGATGAAAGTGGCGTGAATTTAGATGAATTATCAAATGTCATGAGCACAAGCCATGCCAAGTTTTTCTATGGTATTCCCAATTTCCAGAATCCGACAGGCTTAACTTATAGCCTAGAACACCGTGAGCAGTTGGCGCAATACTTAATCAACAACAATCAATTGATGATTGAAGACGACCCTTATGGTGAGCTGCGCTTTATCGGCGAAACATTGCCATCTGTTTATTCTTTGGCGCCTGACAATGTGATTTTACTGGGTTCATTCTCCAAAGTATGCGCACCTGGCTTACGTGTGGGCTGGACCATTGCCAATGCCGAAATCATTGACCAAATGGTTACGGCAAAACAAGCATCTGATTTGCACACCAGTATTTTGTCACAACGTGTTTTATTCGAATATCTGAATGCCAACGACTTAGATGCACACATTCAAACCATTCGCCAAGCATACAAAGAACAACGCATGAGCATGGTCAATGCATTAAAGCAATTCATGCCAGAAGGCATTACTTTTACAGAACCAGAAGGTGGTATGTTCTTGTGGGTGACTTTGCCAGAAGGCTGTTCGTCTTTGGACTTATTGCCAATTGCAGTGCAACACAAAGTGGCATTCGTGCCTGGAAATCCTTTTAGCACCCAAAAAAATGGTGCCGAGCGCCACATGCGCTTGAGCTACTGTACCGTGAACAGTGAACTGATTGTTGAAGGCATTCAACGTTTGGCTGCTGCCATCCATGAGTTTCAGGCTGCCTAAGCATTGTATTGATCAATAACAAAATGCCCAATGAATTTCATTGGGCATTTTACTTTATCCGTGTCTTTTAAGGGTGTTTAAGGAAGTTTCTTATTGTGCAAATGGCGCTTAGCAGCTTCAAAATCCCCACTCAAAATAGCATCCATCGCATCCAATGAATGCGAAATCGTATCATCAATGGCGGTTTGCTCTGCTGCGACTGGTTTTTTCAACACGAAATTTGACACCATGCTTTTGTCACCGGGGTGACCAATGCCCAAACGCAAGCGCCAAAAATTGGGGGTTGCAAGTCGTGCCTGAATGTCTTTGAGCCCGTTGTGCCCGCCATTGCCACCACCTTGTTTGAACTTCACTGTTCCGGGCAAAATATCCAGCTCATCGTGAACCACCAAAATGTTTTCTGGTGGTATTTTGTAAAACTGTGCCAGTGCCAAAACAGCTTGTCCTGAACGGTTCATAAATGTATTGGGTTTTAATAACCACACATCTTCACCCTGCACTTTGGCTTTGGCAACTTCTCCAAAAAACTTTTTTTCGTCTTTAAAAGGCGTGGCTTTTAAGCGGTAAGCCAATTCATCAACAAACCAAAAACCAGCATTGTGCCGTGTTTTTGCATAATCCGCGCCTGGATTGCCCAGTCCTACAATCAATTGTATTGCATTCATGTGTGTTTAATCTCTTAACTCTTTGTCTCTTCAGTCAATGCTTTTTTTGCATCTGCTCGTAAGCGGCGGCTTTCTTTGGGGTCAATTTTCAGCGCTCGGTAAATCTCCACTCGATCACCATCGCGCAGTGCCGTTTCCAAAGTCACTTTTTTACTGAAAATGCCCACTTGCATCGCATCAAAAGTCATTTCAGGAAAGTGCATCAAAACATCACTCATGGCCACAACATCACGAACAGGCATGCCATTAACCACGTTTAATGTTTGCATAAACTGTTGTTTATCATCGGCATAAACTACTTCTACTGTGATTTTAGACATAGCGTTTGTCAGCCTCTTTGATAAACGCATCGACCAAAGTCGATGAAATTTTGCTAAAAACAGGTCCAATCAAAGCCGACAAAATACCACTGGAAAATTCATAATTCAGATTAAATTCCACCTTGCAACCAATGTCCCCCAGTGGCGTAAATGTCCAAACCCCATCAAGTGATTTAAAAGGACCGGTTACCAACTGCATGTGAATGCGCTGGTTTGGGATATTATCATTGCGAGTTGTAAAGGATTGTCTAATTTTCATATAATCCATATACAATGTGGCTTCAAGACTGGTTTCTTTGCGCCAAAGAACCTCTGTTTTGCTACACCAAGGCAAAAATTTCGGGTATTCTAAGACATTGTCGACCAAGTCATACATTTGAGTCGCTGTGTGTGCCACCAATACGGTTTTATTGACTGTATTCATCATGCTCGTCATCAATTTCAATTGTCCCCATTATGCCATGAAGTGATTAGATTGACGATAAGCTGCAGCATAAATCAACTTCTGTTAAAATAGCACCTCTGTAGATGAAAGCCTCGCATATGAGTATTGCAAGTAATAAAAAAGCATTTCACGATTATTTTATTGAGAGCCAGTATGAAGCTGGCTTGGTATTGGATGGCTGGGAAGTCAAAGCCATAAGGGACGGCCGTGTCCAAATTAAGGAAAGCTACATTCATTGGAAGAATAATGCTTTTTACTTAGTAGGATGCCATATTACGCCACTGGCAGCTGCCTCAACGCATGTCAAACCCATTCCCACTCAGCCACGAAAATTGTTATTAAAACAATCTGAAATTAACAAGCTATTGAACAAAGTAGATCGTGATGGTTATACACTTGTGCCATTAAACTTACACTTCAAAAGCGGTTACATTAAAGCGGATATTGGTTTGGCAAAAGGTAAAAAGCAACATGACAAACGCCAAACACTCAAAGAAAAAGATTGGAATCGTGAAAAATCTCGCATCATGAAAGAGAATAACCGTTAATTTATTGACCCAACAAATGACATTTATCTACAGACTATGAAAAGACGTTCATTGGCTTGGCCTGTTTTTCTAATATTAGCAGGCGCTTATTGGTTATTGAAATCCACCGGACTCATTCCAGACACAGCCTTGATTGGTGCTGCAGCATTAAACATTGCCGCACTGAGCATATTGGTCAGCGATGGCATCAATAAACAATCTTTTGTAAGCAGCTTAATGCTCATCTACATCAGCATTGGCATTGTCCTGACGCACTATTTTAACTTTCCAACGGCGCCTTTTTGGGCCGGTGGTATGATTTTTCTTGGTTTATTGCTCCTTTGTGCTCGCAGCTCATGGCTGCCTGAAAAACACAATAAACCAAACAACACACCTTAATTTCTTACTATTGAATTGATTGAAGCTCCTATGGACAAAATTCTCATTCTCGACTTTGGTTCTCAAGTCTCTCAGCTAATTGCTCGTCGTGTACGCGAAGCAAACGTTTACTGCGAAATGCATCCTTTTGACATGCCGATACAAGACATCAAAGCATTCAACCCTAAAGGCATTATTCTTTCAGGCAGCTTTAACTCTGTTTATGCAGAAGACAGCTACCATGCTGACGCTGCTATCTTGGAATTGGGTGTACCTGTATTGGGCATCTGCTATGGCATGCAGTGGATGGCACACACATTAGGCGGCAAAGTAGAAGGCGGCAACCAACGCGAATTCGGCTATGCTCAAGTGAATGTGACAAACAATATTTTAAGCAATGGCATTAGCGACTCAGAAACAGCCAATGTATTGGATGTTTGGATGAGCCATGGCGACAAAGTAACTGCAGCACCTGCTGGCTTTGATGTGGTTGGTTCTACAGACAGCTGCCCTATTGCCATTATGGTCAATGAAGAAAAACAATTTTTTGGCTTGCAATTTCACCCAGAAGTAACCCACACCAAACAAGGTGATGCATTATTAAACCGCTTTGTATTGGATGTTTGTGGTGCAAAAGCAACTTGGACCATGCCAAACTACATTGAAACTGCTGTTGCCAAAATCAAAGAACAAGTGGGCGACGAAGAAGTTATTCTAGCGCTTTCAGGTGGCGTTGACAGCTCTGTAGCCGCTGTATTGATTCACCGCGCCATTGGTGACCAATTAACTTGCGTTTTTGTTGACCACGGTTTATTGCGCCTGAATGAAGCACAAAAAGTAATGGAAATGTTCTCCAATAACTTGGGCGTGAAAGTGATTCATGAAGATGCGTCTGAAGTATTCTTAGGCGAACTAGAAGGCGTAACCGACCCTGAGAAAAAACGCAAAATTATTGGCGCAGAATTCGTTGAAGTGTTCCAAAAACACGCCAAAGAATTGCCAAATGCACGCTGGTTAGCACAAGGCACCATTTACCCAGACGTAATTGAATCTGCAGGCGCGAAACACAATAAAGCACAAGCGATTAAGAGTCATCACAACGTAGGTGGTTTGCCAGAAACATTGAACTTAAAACTGCTTGAGCCACTTCGTGACTTATTCAAAGATGAAGTTCGCCAATTGGGCGTTGCATTGGGCTTGCCTCATGCCATGGTTTACCGCCATCCATTCCCAGGCCCAGGTTTGGGCGTTCGTATTTTAGGTGCAGTGAAACGTGAATATGCCGAACTATTGCGCCATGCTGACGATATTTTCATCCAAGAATTGCGTAACTTCAAAGATGAAAACGGCTTAGACTGGTATGAAAAAACCAGCCAAGCATTTGCAGTATTCTTGCCAGTTAAATCAGTTGGCGTGATGGGCGATGGTCGTACTTACGAATACGTTGTGGCACTGCGTGCCGTGGTGACAAATGACTTCATGACAGCGCATTGGGCACACTTACCATACGAATTATTGGGCAAAGTATCTAACCGCATCATCAATGAGGTTCGCGGCATTAACCGTGTGGTATACGACGTATCAGGAAAACCACCAGCAACCATTGAGTGGGAATAATCCAGGTCACTTTCTAGGCCATCCTATTACTTGCAAATTTCAATCAAAGCCCTGTTTTTCAGGGCTTTTTCTATTTCTATCGCATTCACTCCCATTCTCTTCATTGCAAATTTTTAACGGTATCAAACACGGTATTAAAATGATTTTTTTATGGTATTAGTTAAGTACCGTGAATCTGATACCGTGACCCCTATGTTAACCGATACCAAACTTAAATCCATAAAGCCAACAGAAAAACCATACAAGCTCAGTGATCGTGATGGCTTGTATATCTATGTAACAAAAAAAGGCACTGTATCTTTTCGGTATGACTATACTTTTAATAAAAAACGCTCAACGATTGTGCTTGGCCAATACGGAATGATTTCGCTAGCAGAAGCCAGAGAGGCGTTACTTGCTTCCAAAAAATTATTACAAGAAGGAATAGATCCATCTGCCCTTAAGCGTGAGAAATCAATGCAAAATTCGCAAGATGCTTATTTTGGTTATTGG
>JASLBZ010000060.1 GCA_030146285.1 Neisseriaceae bacterium
GCAGCAACATCCAAATACGGAACCAAAAGCATGACCGCTGGATTATTCCCTACAATAGTACTCAATACCGCGCCAGATAGAAACAACGAAAGTGGTTCATTCAAATTCAAACCCATGTTTTTTAAGTCTGCCAATAATGTTTGTGGTAAACCAGTGGCCGACATGGCAGCATTCACAATAAACAATCCGATAATCAAAATCAGTAAATTGGTATCCACTTCTTTTAAAACATCTTCTGATGAATTGCTTCGGCTCATCAAGAGTACGGCAGCGGCAGACAATGCCACCAACTCTTGCGGCCAGACATTGGATACAAATGCGACAATAACAGCCGCTGTCACGATTAGCGCTTTCCAAGTTTCTTTTTTATTCAAATCCGGCACCACTACCGACTTTTTTTGTTTAAATTGAATCTGTTGCACTTCAGACAATAACCAACGTTTTCGATACGTCCAAGCAACAACAGCCCATACCAGCACCAAAGACAACAATGCAGGCAAGCCTGCAACTTTTAGCAATCCAGAAAAAGACAAACCTAACTGTTGTGCAGCAATCATATTCTGTGGGCTGCCAATCAAAGTACCAGCTGAACCTGTATTGGCAGCAAAACAAAATGCCAATAAAAAAGGAATTGGATTCAAACCTCGAGCCAAGGTAAGAGAAACCAACAATGGCGTCATGGCAACGACCACAACATCATTGGTCAGCACAGCAGACAGTGCGCCAGCAATGACAATTAAGATAGCCAATAGCTTAGGTGGAGTAACCTGCAAGGTCGCAATTTTGTGTGCAACCCATGCATAAAAACCAGACACCACAAATGTTCCTGACACCACCATTAAACCAAACAACAATCCAATAGTCCCGTAGTTAATAGAAGCCCACGCAGCCTCAGGTGAAATGCTGCCAATGGCCAGCATTGCTAAAGCACCAACCAAAGCTGCACCGGTACGATCAACACGGAAACCAGGCAAACGCCCATATCCCATGGCAATATAAACCAGTAAAAATATTATAAGTGTACTGTTCATGAATCTGTCTTTATATGATAAATCTGATCAAAATTTGTAATCATTGCAACTGGATATAAATGCCTGTTGGTCTTTTGCTGATGGCTTTGTTTTAAGCTGTCTTTTTGTGTGGATTTTTCAAAATACTTCAAGGTCGTATCCATATCCACCGCCCAGATCAAAAATAAAAATCACATGGGCTGATATAAGAATAACCATCACATACAAAGGCAGCCTTATGAAACAACAGTCCGGATTCACATTAATTGAGTTAATGATTGTGATTGCCATCATCAGCACATTGGCTGCCATCGCCATGCCAATGTACCAAAATTATGTTATTAAAGCCCAATACACACGAGCCTATCACGAGTTATCTGCCTACAAAGATATTTATTCAATGGCAATATTAGAAGGCAAGCAAGCCATCCTACCATCAGTCGTACCTCGCGGAAAAGATGAAAATAAATTTTATCCTATTGGCTTAAGTGTAGGCACCAACATCTGGAATGAAACCAACACGAACAAAATGAGAACCAATCTAGCCAAGAACATTGGTATTTATGAAGCGAACTACACCAATCCCAAAACAGGTTACACACATGAAGAAGGTATTTTTATTATTTTTGGAAACAAGGCCAGCCAAGCCATTGAAAACCAATTCTTTGGCATTTATCGAACAAAAGATGGTGTTTGGTTTTGTCGTATTACCAAAGAGCCAGACTCTTTGCCCATCAATCCCGATTTGGTTCCTGCAGGCTGCATTGTCAACAATCGTACCTAATAATAGCTAAGCAGCATTTTTTGATAAGAGCGAATCTTATTATTGAATACAAAAAGACACCCTCTTGCACACAGAAACATGAGGGTGTCTTTTTAAGTTTGAAACATTATCCATCAATACTATTTGGCCAAGTCACCTTTCAGTGCAACACCAACTACCACCGCACCAGCATGGCATTCATACTCTTTGCGGCTTTTCATGGTTTTTTTGTCATAGTAGCTCACTAAGTTCACCACTTTGTTGGCATTTTGTTTAACGGCTTGCTCTTGAAACTGTTTCACTGCAGACAAAAATGCCCACTGACAAGCTACTTCATCCGATTTACCCACACCATTGGTCTTCTTGTTGCTCACCAATCCTGATTTGATAATTTTACCGCCACCAGAAGCAAAAAAAACCTTAATATCTGGATTTAAAACCTTGGCTGCATCTTCAGAATTCATTGCATCACTGATAGACAATAAATATTTATCGTCACGTGCCTGTGCAACTGCTACACTTGACAATACACCCACTAATAACAATAACTGGCTTAGCTTCTTCATTTTATCTATCCTATTCAAATAAAAAATTACTTTGACCCAACATCACTTTACCATTTCTTTAAGTACACCAGACATCGCCAATGACTACCAAGCGGATTTACTGGACTCATGCGATAAGAAGCGTACTATTCAGAACCCAAAACTGCACAACAAACTGGATTGGCAAGCCAGTCGTGCCTTAAAACAAACATTGCCCAAACAACAGAACAAATACTCTTTAAGTCATAAAAAAGGCCACATTGCGTTGCTCTCAACACACTTACAGGCAGCCTGTATTGGAATTGATATTGAGTATTGCCAAAATCGTAATTTTTTGGCACTCAGTCAATTGTGCTGTACACCCAAAGAACAAGAATGGCTAGCAAAACAACCCAATACCAATACCGCTTTTTATCAATTGTGGACTTTAAAAGAAGCCCTCATCAAAGCCCATCGCGGTCAATTAACAGACATGCCCAAATGGTCACTGATTCACAACATACAACAAGGCATTCAATTACCCCCTCATTCAGGGTTACAGGGCTTTAGTACCCAAATCCATGGAGATTGGTTCATTGGTTTTGTTGTTCCTGAGCATGTCTTGCTGTCTGATTGCCACATTAAGTTGCATGGTTTGTGGTCACACACTTTGATACAATGGCATAGATTCAATCCATGCGTTTGAAAATCAAAGAACCATTAATACCACCAAAAGCAAAATTATTATTCATCACATATTCGGTC
Source organism: Neisseriaceae bacterium (assembly GCA_030146285.1). Lineage (GTDB taxonomy): Bacteria > Pseudomonadota > Gammaproteobacteria > Burkholderiales > Neisseriaceae > JASLFS01. The sequence goes on from JASLBZ010000060.1 coordinate 3,063, forward strand.
TCTATCAGCCTACTTTCTCCGGCAATGTAATCAACATCACCGCAGCGCTCATCAATTTGATTCAGGTTCAGCGTGGGTGCAAACCAGCCTTCATTCATCATTTGAATAGAGAACCAAGACTCTAAAGCACCGCAAGCACCCAAAGTATGCCCCAAATAACTTTTTTGTGAGCTTAATGGGACATACCCAATGGCATCGGCTGTCGCTAGCGTTTCTGCAATATCACCTTGCTCAGTAGCCGTACCATGCCCATTCACATAGCCAATCTGACTGGCAGGAATCTTGGCATCTTTTAATGCCAACTCCATACAGCGACGCATGGTATCTCGATTCGGTCGCGTCACATGTAAGCCATCACTATTACAACCAAAACCCACAATTTCAGCATATATTTTTGCACCACGGGCTTTGGCCATTTCATATTCTTCTAAAACCAAAATTCCAGCACCTTCACCAATCACCAAGCCATCTCGATTCGCATCATAAGGACTAGGCGCTAATTTGGGCTGATCATTTTTCAAACTGGTGGCATACAAAGAATCAAAAACAAATGCTTCTGACACACACAACTCCTCACCGCCGCCAGCTAACATCATGTCAATCATGCCGTACTTAATGGCCTCATAGGCATATCCAATGCCTTGATTCCCTGAGGCACATGCGCTTGAAGTCGGAATCACTCGTCCCGTCAAACCAAAGAAAATCGACAAATTTGCAGCTGTGGTATGCGGCATGATGCGCACATAGGTGTTGGCATTAAAATGGGTTGAGTCGCCTGTTAGAACCAATTGGCTGATATCACAAATGTCTTTAGGGCTACCCGTAGAAGACCCACACGCGACGCCCATTCTGCCATCTTTAATGCTCTCGTCTCCCAGCAAGCCTGCATCAGCCAAGGCAGCTTCGGCAGCTTCAACACACATTTGTGAGACAGGGCCTAAACTTCTCAATTGTTTGCGTGTCCAGTGAGTCGGTGGTGTGTAATTAGGAACAGGAGCAGCTAATTTGGTATTTAACTCTTCATAGCGTTCCCAATCTGCCATTCGAATGATTTTATTTTCATAACGAAGTAAGCCTTGTTTGATACTGTCCCAATCACGACCTAAAGCACTCACACCACCAATTCCGGTAACCACAACGCGTCTCAACACAAACCTCCATTCACCGCTAACACTTGTCTGGTAATATAAGCCGATTTTTCAGACATTAAAAATGCCACTGCATGTGCGACTTCTTTGGCTTCACCCATTCGATTCATGGGAATGGCTTTAAGAATCTCATCAACAGGCACCCGTTCATCTAAAATCTCAGTCTCGATCAAGCCTGGTGCAACACAGTTTACTGTGATTTTTCGTTTTGCCAATTCAATTGCTAAGGCTTTTGCAGCACCAATCAATCCAGCTTTAGATGCACTGTAATTGACCTGCCCACGGTTCCCAACCATGCCTGAGACCGATGCCACGCAAACAATGCGACCTGCTTTGCGTCGTCGAATCATGGGCATCATCACAGGATGCAAAACATTGAAAAAACCATCTAAATTGGTAGTCAATACAGCGTCCCAGTCATCTTCAGAAAGTGCAGGAAAGGCGTTGTCTCTGGTAATACCAGCATTCAGTACCACGCCATAATAAGCACCATGTTTTTCCACATCAGCCGTCAAGACTGTCTTAGCTCCTTCTCGCTGACTCACATCAAACTGCAATAGACGGCATTGACCACCAACTTGTCTAATTTGCTCAGCAGTCTCGTTAGCATCATTCATTCGAGAACGGCAGTGAATCACGATATCCCAGCCCTCTTGCGCCAACTCAACGGCTATGGCACGGCCAATGCCGCGACCCGATCCTGTTACCAAAATGGTTTTATTGCTGTCCATGCTATCCATTCATTTGTTCTACTGCTTCTTTTGGGCTAAACACATTCAAAGCAGCCTGTGCTAAAAGCTGGGTTGGC
>JASLBZ010000187.1 GCA_030146285.1 Neisseriaceae bacterium
GTAGACGCACTGGATTTAGGTTCCAGCGCCGCAAGGCGTGAGAGTTCGAGTCTCTCTTTCCGCACCAAGACATATATACAAATCAATAGCTTACAGCGATTTGTACCAAACATGTACCAAGCGTATTACTTTAGGCACATGAAAAAAAAATAAAGTCAGACTTCAATGTCTGGCTTTTTTTGTGTCTTAAAAAAGAGAAATGGTGCTATCTGTGATACTGGTCATACTGTTGCATAAATCTGAAATTTTAAGCATAAAATTGCATAATATATCAGTATACAATATCACCGCTAAAGCCCTGCTGTCTTATAGCTTCCCTATATCAAAATTCCTGCATAAAAAAGCCCTATTTTTTAAGACTCGCGGGCGTGGAGGGGTAGCGCGAGAGGCAGCCAGATAGCCTATTTAAAAAAATTAAAAAATCAGTAGCGAAAAATAAAAAAATCCCACGACATTGGTCATGGGATTTGTTATTTATTCTTTAGTCTGGTGAATGTCTAGTCTTCTTGTTTACCAATCTGATAGTCCTTAAACTTAAATATCTCCAAACCAAACTGATCATTGATGGCAGTGAATTGCAATTGTAGTGGTACCACTTCATTGGTTGCAAAAACTTCGGCATCCGTTCGGCCATCACCAAGACTGCCGGCATTCTTTGGAACAATACCCATGAGCTTCGGCGGCACTCGGTGAATGGCCAACATGTCTTCAGCTGAAATGGCTTTGATGTTTAAGAACTCATCTTTGGCTGCGACTTCGGATATAGGCATTAACTTAATACCATCAGCGTTACCTTGTGGGCTTCTGATTAAAACATTCTTAAAGTTACCATCGCCTTTGGAGCGACTGAGCTGGTCCTTAATGTTGTTCCAGTCTTGCTCATTAATATTGGGGTCAGTTGCATAAATAATAAAACCAGCATGCGAACCGTTATCATAATAACGTCGGCGAAAACGTGTGGCACTGGCATTCAATTCAATTGAGTTCAAAGCCGATAAATAATAAGGTACGCCATATACCTCTTGTCGCAAGTCAGCCTGCATTGCATGAGCAACATCATCGGCATTAATAAAATCATAATTGTTGCCAGTGTAATCCGTACGCAAATAATAAAAGCCATCTTTAGTACTGGCTTTACGCATATACAATGCCAAACGATTTTTAAGGCTTAATACCTTACCAAAGCGATTGCGCTGTGCTTCTAAGTACGCATTGCCCAAGACCAAATAGTTATAAGCAAACTTACCAAACTCAGTATGATTCAAATAAGGTGTTGCCTGAAACGTCCCCAATAAAATATTGAGCTTGGCATAAATCGCAGAGCTATGGTGCACACCCACCCTGAACAAGCCCAGCAAATCATGACCATTCACTGGCGGCTCATAATACACACCATTATCGTAGCATTCCAAGTAATCAAACAAACTGGCTAAACCACTGTCTTGCAAACCAAAGAAATCCACACTGCTTACGTTTTTATCTAATGCGTTCATGTTTTGTTATCCTATGAGAATTGTACTGATGCAGTGCCAACAATGGCTTCGTCTAATGGCTCTTGAACAAATAACTGCAATAAAGCCCATGCAATATCGCCATGGTTAGATCCACCCTTGGCAGATGTTCGGCTTGAGTGATACGTTACTTTCTTGCCAGAAGGTGTCATTTGGCTGCGAATGCTTAAAAATGAAATCGGTATGTCTTTATTACTCACTTCCCACTCCACCCGTTTTTTGCGCATCAAGTTAATGGCCTTATTAATCATCAATCCCTTGCGCTCAGCCGTGTAGCTTTCAGCAATCACCAGTGGAAAGAATTTTTGCACCAATTGAAATACCGCAGAACCAATACCATTGGTATTGATAATCAACTTTTGCACATTATAGATTTCTAAAAACTTCTTAATCGCCAATGCCTGTCCTTCATAATCATTGCCATACAATAGCTGTGCATCCAAAACCCGAAAGGCATCGCCATTAAATCGTGGTGCCAAAGCAATCACCAAACCAGCGCCATCACCCGTTTCGGTTGGATCATAGCTAAGCCATACTGGTAAATTGGCTACGGGTCGCATCCCATGGGGTTTGTAAAAATCCTCCCACAAATCCCAACTGTCTACCGAACACCCCATCAGCAATTTGTATTCAAAGATACTCTCACCAGGTGCTGCAAATTTGCAGTTATAAAGCTGCTCGACCCGACTGGGTGAATAGCGCAGCAATAACTTTTCCTTATCAAATAAATTACACCCTGAAGCAATCGCATCATCCAAGGTTACAATTTGTCGCCATTTACCATCAGCATCCAAGCGCCCTTTACTCACAGCACCATGTGATACATCCAAATGCAAATGCTCAGAGCGTGGACGGTCACTATTAAAGGCTTCACCAGTCCAATAAGGATAAGCTTCATGCCCTTCATCACTTGGCGTACTGAATTCCGTAACACGATATTGCGAGTGCGATGCCATTGCAGAAGCCAAGTCACGCAAGGTTTCATACTTATCAATCCAAAAAAACTCATCGATATACACATTGCCACTTCGCCCTTGTGCCGTTCTGCTATTCGTTCCCAAATAACTCAAACTGGCACCATTATTGGCAATGCGAATCTTGTCACCCCTTAACTCAACATCCACCATCTCGGCCAAATCAATCTGGTACTGCTTAAATTGAAAAGCCTGCGCACGAGAAGCCGACAAAAAGATTTGATTGCGCCCAGTTTCTAAAGCATCCACCATTGCTTCACGAGCAAAATAAAAAGTTGCGCCAATTTGGCGTGACTTTAAAATCATGCGCCAATCATACTTTTTACCCGCCTCATACCAATCTTTTTGATAATCAAAACTTTGCTCCCAAAAGATTTCTTTTAAGCGCTTTATCTGTTCAGGTTCAAAGTGATTTTGCCGTGGTTTGGATTTCGAAACACGAGCTGACTCCCCATCAAATCGCTGCTCTTTAGGTGGATTGTCAATCGTAGGAACATCAGGCATGCTAGTGCCAAGATGCATGGCCTCAGGTGCTTTATTTTTATTTCTGGGCATACTGAACTGATCAATCAACTGCGACAGCTGCCTGATTTCTTTATAGTCGCCATCGCTTTTTTTTGGCAGATTCACCAATTGAATTAAGCGTGCCTCAGTACTGGCGGTTACCCGTTGAATAGGAGAGCCACCATCCCAATTGCCACGCTGTTTCCAACTGTAAACAGTCGGTGCTTTCACGCCTAATTGTTTGGCAATCTCGGTGATTTTCCAACCTTGCCAAAATAGGTTTCGTGCAGCAACTTGTGGATCAAGTCGTGCGTCCATCACAATAGTCTTTTCCATTCGCTTATTCAGTTAGAATCGTTAAACCTAACTATCAAGCATTCACACGCATACTTCATTTGGCAACGATTGTTAAAAACGCAATAACACGCCATATGTTTAGACACAAACATCAAAGCTTAGCAACATGGACATATTCATCAATTACCTGTGAATTTGCCATGCCACAAACTCAAGAAAAATGGTTTTGCATTGGTCAATCGGGTCACACCGCCGATGGCCGTGAAATCAAACCCGAATGGCTCACCCAAGCCGCTGCCAAATACAACTTAGCGACCTATACCGCACGATTGAATGTGGAACATTACCGTTCCCTGTACCCAGGTTCCGAATTATCTGGTTATGGCGATGTATTGGCGTTAAAAACCGAAGAAGACAATGGCACGGTTAAATTGCTCGCCCAAATTGACCCAACCGACAAAATGATTGAGCTAAACCAAAAGCGTGAAAAAATCTTCACCAGCATGGAATTAGACATTAATTTTGCCAACAGCCAAGAAGCCTATTTGGTTGGCTTGGCCATTACCGACTCGCCTGCCAGTTTGGGCTGTTCCGCCTTGAAATTCACAGCAAGCCAAGCCAACCCCAATAATTTCCTAAGTGAGTATTGCGAAATGACTGAAAAAGCCACCACAACAGCCAACACACCAACCATTGAGCAAACAGAAGCTTTAAACACCGCCAGTGCCACCAACCTTTTCACAGGTTTATTGGCAAAAATGTTCGGTGAAAGCAAGGTACAAGAAGCCACACCAGAGCCAGTGCAAGATTATGGCAACAAAGTAAAAAGCATTGAAGATGAATTACAAGCCGCAGCCAAACTGTTTACTGCACAAGCACAAACAGTAAGCCAACTGCAAACGGATTATGACCAGTTAGCGCAGAAGTTCACGGCATTAACGGACAAATTAGAGCAGCTAGAAACAAATCCTGTTTCAGGTGAGCGTGCCAACCACTCTGGTGGCAACCATGGTTTTGATTATTAATTAGGGAAAAAAAAGACATGCCACAATACTACTCAGAACGCCAAAGCATCAATGCCTTGTTCACCAACGTTGCACAAGCAAACAACGTACAAAATCCAACTCAGTCGTTCAATGTTACCCCTGCCATCAGCCAAAAGATGCGCCAAGCGGTGCGTGAATCTACAGCATTTTTGGGGTTGATTCCGTTCATCACCAAAACAGAAATTGCCGGTGAAACCGTTGGCTTGACCACAGGCTTAACCGCCAGCACCGCCAAAACCGACATTGGTACCGGATTGGCTCGAAAACCACGCAAGGCACACAAATTAAGCGGCCAAGAATTTCGCTGTAAAAAAACCAACTTCGATACCTACGTCAACTATGACGATATCGACAACTGGGCAACACAGCCTAATTTTGGTGCATTGCTAAACCACAACTTTACTGAGTCCAAAGCAGCCAGCTTGATTGCCATCGCATTTAACGGCAAATCCTATTCTGATAACTCAGATTTTACCGCCAATCCATTGTTGCAAGACTGTGGTGTGGGTTGGTTGCAAAAAATTCGCACTGGGCAACCAGATCGATATTCAGCTACCACCAAATACGGTCCTGCTCAAGAATTCAAATCACTGGACGCCATCGTTGAAGATGCCGTGAACCAAATTCCAACCGAATATGCTTCACGCAATGACCTGGTCGTGATTTGTAGCCGCCGATTATTGGGTGATAAATACTTCACCTTAATCAATGAAGCGGGCAACAAAGCCAGCGAAGTACAAGCCAGCGACATCTTGATGTCAACACGCCGCTTAGGTGGACTGCAAGCCGTATGCCCACCTTATGCGCCTGAGGACTTTATGTTGATTACGCCATTGGCCAACTTGGCCATTTACTTCCAAGCATCAGGTCACCGCCGCTATCTAAAAGACATGCCAGAATTCGATTCTATCGTGAACTATGAATCAGAAAATATCGACTTCATTGTTGAAGAGTATGGTGCAGTCTTTTTAGCAGAAGGCATTGAGTTTGTTGACGCACCATAATCAAGGCGGGGTTCGCCCCGCCTTTTTTATCCCAAAGCAAAGAGAAACAACATGACCAGTCCTTTTCGTCGACACATTGAAAAAACCATTGCCATGCAAGCCACCCACGAATCATTGCATTTGGATGCTTATCAAAAATTGTTTATGCGCCTAAAAAAAGCACAAAAGCAATTAAAAGAAATTCAAAGCATCGACAACAAGGCACTGTTCAAGGCAGATTTATTGCCTGATTTTCAAGCATGGGTGGATGGCGTTTTGGAGAATCCAACACCCAATACCAAAGATGAAATCTTTACCACCATTTTGGTATGGCACATCGATGCGGGTTTATTGGATGCCGCCACCACGCTATCCATGTTTGCCATTAAGCACCAGTTTGCCGGACTAGACGATTTCCAACGCACCTTAGCAACCACCATTTTTGAAGAAATAGCCGTACAACTTTCAAAAGGTGAAGCCATTACTTTGGACAATCTAGAAAGCTTAAGCCAATGCCTAGAACAAAAACAGGCTTCTGGTGCTTGGTTATTGGACATGCCTGACAAAGTCCGTGCCAAGTTTTTTAAAGAAGCAGCCAATATCCATGACAAATTGAGCAACAAAGCACGGGCATTGGACTTGTACCACAAGGCCTTATTTTGCGATGAACGCATTGGCGTTAAAGCACAAATTAAACGATTAGAGAAGTAACGACTCCCCCGAGCCAAAGCAGCCAGTGACGAACTGTCACCCATAAATTTTGCGTGTGCCTGCTCGTCACTTGCGCTGCTTTTTAAGGACAAACAATGACTGGTTTAAATTTTGGTACCAAACCTGATGACCTTGAAAATGAAGTCATCACAAGCCATCCATTTTGGCCAAGCATCCACGTTGCCGATTTTAAAAAAATGATGCGCATCGATGACACGGTTCGTGAACGGGTACGCCATGCATTGATTCAAGGCATCACAGAAGCCAATCGCCAATTAATCAGCTTTCGCCAAAAGAACCAAGCACTGGGCATGGATGAATTGGCCAAGGTCGCAACAGAAGAAATCATCGATGGCGAATCCATGTTGGTTATCAATTACCGCCAAGCCGTTTACCAATATGCCAAAGCCCGTTTATTGGAGGTCTATGCCGATTATGCAGCCACCAAAAAAGGTGAAGAACAAGCCCAAGACAAACTAGAACAAGCCCAGATTTACCAACGAGAAGGCCATGCAGCCATTGGCTTTGTCTTGGGACATTACCGTGTCGATGCTGAGTTGATATGAACGGTAAAAACACAGTCATTAGTAAGCAAGGTGACACCATTAGCAGCTTGGCCTATCGGTATTACGGCTCAAGCCAAGACAGGGTTGAAAGTATTTTAGAAGCCAATCCCCACCTAAGCCAACAAAGCGCTATTTTGCCCGCAGGCGTCATTATCACCATGCCTCGGATAGACAAACCAAATACGGCCATTTTACCCAGCCACAACCTTTGGGATTGAATATGAACGACCACAAAACCACTTCACTCAATGCTGCCGTGATTGTTCTGTATGGCTACACCTTACCCATTGCCGTGGCATTTGGGGCATTGATTGGTGCCAGTTTTTTTATCATGAATAGCCGCAGCTATAACAACATCACCAAAGCCTATTTCTTTTTGGTGTCGTTCTTATTTGGTGTCTTTGGCTATGACAATGCAGCCACCTTAATTTCAGTGGTTATGCCCAAGTTTATCAATGTGCAAGTCAATGATTTTATTGGTGCGGTGATTTGTTCGGCACTGGCGATTAAAGCTTTAGAAAAGATTTACTGGTGCATTGAAAACCGCACCTTAGGATTTTGGAAAACAGGAGGTTAACCATGACAGCCTTATACATGCAAATCATGGGAATACTCTCAGCCATGGCAGCTGCCAGTATTTTCTTTTTTGATAAACGAAAACGTGAACACAATCAAGTCGCCTGTTTGGCAGCTTGGTTAATGTTCTGCTTGTATGGCTCTCTTGCCATTTGCGCATGGTTTCGTTTGTCCCTACTGGCGGCTTGGCTGTTATTGGCACTGCTCTTGATTCATGTGCTGAATCTGATTTTGGTGCGAGGCAATGTCAGCAAAATACTGCCTGAAAGTATCCAGTCTCGCTTTTGCCACAAGCACTCAACTTCCGAACCCACCAAGCCAACAACCAGCCTCAATAGACGCCATAAAAAACGACATCGCTATATCAATCAAGGAGAACACAATGCTACCCATGGCCAATGATCCATTAAAAGAAGGTGCCAAAGGCATTCAGGTTGCCTTGATGCAAGGAAAACTCCTTGAGATGGGCTATTTAGTTGGCAAACAAGCCATTAATGCCGTCTTTGACGTCAACACAGAAAAAGCCGTTATCGCTTGCCAACAAGACTGTGGCTTGGTGATTGACGGTGAAATTGGCGACAAAACCGCAGCGGTTTTACAAGGCGAGTCACATGAGAAGTTTCTCAAAGAAGCCGACATGGTGGCCGTGGCAGACATGCTTGGTGTTGATGTGCCCACGGTCAAAGCCGTGAACAAAGTCGAAAGTGCCGGCTC
>JASLBZ010000210.1 GCA_030146285.1 Neisseriaceae bacterium
GTCACCATATTTAAAAGACATGTATAAAACACCACCAAATTTTAAGGCATGTACTAAGCTGCCAATAACGTGCTTTAAGCGCGAGGCTTCACAATGCAATAAGGAAGCACATGCCCAGATGCCATCATATTTTAAGCAATCGTTTATATTGTAAAAACTCTGATGGATGATGGGTTGATTTGTTAGGGCTTGTGCAGCTTTAACCAGTTCTTCTGAAAAGTCCATACCATCAACGCGGTAACCTAAGTTTTTAAAATTCAAAACATCACGTCCAGAGCCGCAACCCACATCCAGTAAATAACCAGACGCAGGAAGATAGCGCAAAAATATAGAGTATAAATTTTGCATATTGACTTGTTCAGTATTGTTGATGAATTCTTGGGCATGTTGGTTGTAATAATCAAGCGTGGTGCTCATGGGGATTGTCAATTCTCAAGTGTCAATGTACATGGCATTAAAACACAATCAATGCCGTATGATTAAGGTTAGGGTATATTAATGTAAAAAAGTATTGAGGCACAGGGCTATTCAGAATCAATGGGTGCTTAACATCAACTCATGGTAAAACTTTATTTGTTTGGGATTTGTCATTGTGGTAAATTGATTGCTCAATCTCTTCATGGAGTTACTGTTCATTTACTCTTGATTTTTGCACCATCACAATACTAAAAAAACATTGTTAGGAGCACATCATGACTCAAAAATTCAATACTTTTTGCAGCAAAGCAACCTTAAAAACATCTCAAAAATCATATACCTACTTCAGTTTGACAGAGGCAGCAAAGAAGCTAGGTGATATGACTAACTTACCCAAGTCTCTTAAAGTTCTGTTGGAAAATCTACTTCGGCATGAAGACAATGAAACGGTCAGCGCCAAAGACATTGAAGCTTTGGCTACATGGCTTGAGCATCGTACATCGGATCAAGAAATTCAATATCGACCAGCTCGGGTTTTAATGCAAGATTTTACTGGGGTTCCTGCTGTGGTGGATTTGGCTGCGATGCGCGCCGCCATGCTCAAAGCTGGTGGTGATCCACAAAAAATTAATCCTTTGTCTGCTGTGGATTTGGTGATTGATCACTCGGTGATGGTGGATAAGTTTGGTACTCAAGATGCATTTACCCAGAACGTTGTGATTGAGATGGCGCGCAACAATGAGCGCTATGAGTTTTTGCGCTGGGGGCAAAAAGCCTTTGATAACTTTCGAGTGGTGCCACCGGGCACTGGCATTTGCCATCAGGTGAATTTGGAGTATTTGGGCCAAGCAGTTTGGACCGAAGAAAAAGACCAAGAAACCTATGCTTTTCCGGATACCTTAGTGGGTACGGATTCGCACACCACCATGATTAATGGTTTGGGCGTATTGGGTTGGGGCGTGGGGGGAATTGAAGCTGAGGCCGCGATGCTAGGGCAGCCTGTATCCATGTTGATTCCCGAAGTGGTGGGTTTTCAGTTGTTGGGTAAATTAAAAGAAGGCGTGACGGCAACGGATTTGGTATTGACCGTGGTGAAGATGTTGCGAGACAAGGGTGTGGTTGGGAAATTCGTTGAGTTTTTTGGCGATGGCTTAGCCGATTTGCCATTGGCAGACAGAGCGACCATTGCCAATATGGCGCCTGAATATGGTGCCACTTGTGGTTTTTTCCCAATTGATGACATTACCTTGAATTATATGCGCCTAACAGGACGAGATGCTGAACGCATTGAGCTGGTAGAAGCTTATGCCAAAGCGCAAGGTTTATGGCGCGAAGCGGGCGATACCCCTGTATTTACCGATACCTTGGTTTTGGATATGTCTGAAGTGCGTGCAAGCATTGCTGGGCCTAAGCGCCCACAAGACAAAGTGTTGTTAGAAGATTCACGTGCGGCTTTTGCATCGTTTATGCAAGGCAGCGCTGATGTGACGCAAAAGCAAGCTGTGACCTTATTAGAAGAAGGTGGTGGCGGTGCAGGTGTGGATGCGCAGTTGTCTTTTGATAAAACACCAACGGGCAGCCTGAAAGAGCGAGCATTACAAGACGGCGATGTGGTGATTGCTGCGATTACTTCGTGTACCAATACCTCCAACCCAAGCGTGATGTTGGCTGCTGGTTTATTGGCTCAAAAAGCGCTAGCCAGAGGTTTGCAACGCAAAGATTGGGTGAAGTCCTCGTTGGCACCAGGCTCAAAAGTGGTGACTGATTATTTAGCAAAGACAGGCTTAGCAGCATCTTTGGATGCTTTGGGTTTTAACCTGGTGGGCTATGGTTGTACCACTTGTATTGGTAACTCAGGCCCGTTAATGGATGTTGTTGAACACGATATTGAGAAAAACAATATCACGGTTGCCGCTGTTTTGTCAGGAAACCGTAACTTTGAAGGGCGCATTCACCCCTTGGTGAAAACCAACTGGTTGGCATCGCCACCATTGGTAGTGGCTTTTGCTTTGGCAGGTAACATTACCATGGATTTGGTCAATGAGCCCTTAGGGCAGGACTTGGATGGCAAAGATGTTTATTTGAAAGACATTTGGCCAAGCCAAGCAGAAGTGGAGGCTGCGGTTGCCAAAGTCAGTACCGACATGTTTAAAAAAGAATACAGCGCTGTATTTGATGGTGATGCTGCTTGGCAAGACATTGCCGTTGTGGACTCTGAGACCTATGATTGGAAAGACGACTCAACGTATATCCAATTACCGCCATTTTTTGAAACCATTACCGAAGCGCCTGCCAAAGTGACGGATATTCATGGCATGAAAGCATTGGCGATTTTAGGGGACTCTGTTACCACTGACCATATTTCACCGGCAGGCAATATTAAAGCGGACAGTCCTGCTGGTGTATATTTGCGAAGTCGTGGTGTAAAAAGTATTGAGTTTAATTCATATGGCTCACGTCGTGGTAATCATGAGGTGATGATGCGTGGCACATTTGCCAATATTCGAATTAAAAATGAAATGCTAGAGGGGATTGAAGGTGGCTTAACGCGCTATATCCCCAGTGGTGAGACCATGAGTATTTTTGATGCGGCCATGAAATACCAACAAGATAAAACGCCATTAATGGTGATTGCGGGTAAAGAGTATGGCTCGGGCTCATCGCGAGATTGGGCTGCAAAAGGCACTAACTTATTGGGTGTTAAAGCGGTTTTAACCGAAAGCTTTGAGCGAATTCACCGTTCAAACTTGGTGGGCATGGGTGTGTTGCCATTGCAATTTAAACATGGTGATACCCGTAAGAGCTTAAATTTAACGGGATCAGAAACATTCTCGCTCACTGGCTTAAGCGACAATATCAAGCCAATGCAAGATGTTATGTTGGAAATTACGTACCCTAGTGGCGAGAAAAAAGAAGTGGCTGTCTTGTGCCGGATTGATACTTTAAATGAAGTTGATTATTTTAAAGCAGGCGGTATTTTGCATTATGTATTGCGTAAATTAATTGCTAACAAATCATAATATTGATATCTGTTTAGGCAATATAAGCACTCGCACCAGTGAGCACCAGTCGGTATTCGCTGGTGTTTTTTGGCAGATGGTTTTGGATTTTGGAATTTATGAAGTGTGATTGTGTTAAAAGAGTTATCTTTTAACACAACCGTATTTATCCGTTACCATGTGGTATATGCAGATTACTAATAGTGAAAATAGACATGGCATTGATGGTGGTTGTGGCGATGATTTGGCTAGAGCCTTGAGCCACAATTGAATAAAAAACCTGCTTTTAAAAGCAGGTTTTTTATTCAATTGTGGCTCAAGG
>JASLBZ010000017.1 GCA_030146285.1 Neisseriaceae bacterium
GCACTGAAAGTCAGCTCTTTTAAAACATCGGCTTGAATCAGTCCGGCGGCAGTTTGCGTGAGCCCCATATCGGGCACCAAACCCCAACGGTTTTCCAACACCGACCAAGTGCTTTGTGGGTGAACAATGCGAATATCAGCTGCCAAAGCAAGCTGCACACCAGCACCAAGACAATGCCCTTCAACTGCAGCAATCACCGGTATTGGCAAATCACGCCAAACCAATGCGGCCGCCTGAAATAAACTGTATTTGGGCTTCACCAACTCCCAAAAAACAAATCGCTTAGGTGCCTTTTTTAAGTCATTTAAATCCAAGCCCGAGCAAAAAGTCTGGCCACTGCCGGTTAAAATCACACCTCGAATATGACGATTGTTGCGAATGTCTTTGGCACAAGCCACCAATTCTTGCATCATGCCAAAACCCATGGCATTTTTACTTTGCTCCCGATTCAGAGTCACAATGGCAATTTCATTGTCGATATCCACTTGTAAAAACTTCATGGGCATTTTCCTTATTGTATTGAGCAAACAAACATTAAATTTACTGATTCATCTCAATCATGGCTGTTAACCCATTGATTGGCAAATGCCAAACGCTCAACGGTACCAACATCAATCCATGTGCCTTGATGCAACTGCCCTGTGACTTTGCCAGCGTCCATTGCCGCACGCAATAATGGTGCCAATTTGGCTTTGGTATGTGGTTCAACCTCTTGAAACAAAGCCGGATGGTAAACACCCATGCCCGAAAAGGTAAAAGCAACATCTTGATAAGCACTGGCATGCACTTGTTGTTGCTCATCCAAACCAAAATCACCACGAGCATTGTGTTCTGGGTTTGGAACCAACCAAACGTGTGCCAAATTCTGATTTTCTTGTAGTTGTTTGGCCACCACAAAGGCAGCCTGAAAATCGATGTCCATTAAGACGTCACCATTCACCACCAAAAATGGCTCATCGCCAAGCAAAGGCAATGCAGTAGCAATGCCTCCTGCGGTTTCCAAACCATGTTCACCTTCATCGGAATAGGCAATCGAAACACCGTATGTAGAACCATCACCCAAAGCATCTTCAATTTGCTGGCCTAACCATGCATGGTTAATCACCACTTCATCAAAGCCAGCTTGCTTTAAATGCTGTAAATGCCACGCGATTAATGGTTTACCGCCCACTTGCAATAAAGGTTTTGGGCAGGTATCTGTCAATGGTCGCATGCGTTCGCCACGACCTGCCGCTAAAATCATTGCTTTCATTTTGTTTCCTAAATTCCTGTTATTTGGTGGATACCATGACATGGTATTGAATGCTATGGCGCAATTGTGCCACGCAAATTCAAACAATTGCTATTGAAACAAAACTTGATGCATTGCATCAAAGCAACCAAGACATTTTTTTGATGATTATTTTAGAACTTAACAATAATATAAAAGTAAATATTGAAATTTAATTCCCTAATTGGAAATAAATTGCCATATCATTCGCAATAATATTGCTAAATATGAAATTGTCGCACTTGATTTCCAAGCTAAAAACCGTTAGGCTGAGATTTCTACTACAGAATTTGAAAACCGGGACGCAGTCATGACATTAGATGAAATTAAAAACACAGATGACATAAAAATTACAGAGATTAAAGAACTGCTACCACCTTTGGCACATCTATATGAATTGCCATTGAGCCACGAGCCAGCTGAAATGATTCACAAAACCCGTGAAGACATTTCCAAGTTAGTCCACGGCAAAGACAATCGCCTATTGGTGGTGATTGGCCCTTGTTCCATTCATGACCCAAAAGCAGCTTTAGAATATGCAAACAAGCTGTTGCCACTTCGCCAAAAATACCAAGACCAACTTTTGATTGTGATGCGCGTGTATTTTGAAAAACCACGCACCACCATTGGCTGGAAAGGCTTGATTAACGATCCTTACCTGAATGGAACTTTCGATATTAATGCCGGCCTTCGCCAAGCACGTCGTTTGTTATTAGAATTAAACAGCATGGGCATGCCTGCTGCGACCGAGTTTTTAGACATGATTACCCCTCAATACTATGCTGATTTAATCAGCTGGGGTGCTATTGGTGCGCGCACCACCGAAAGTCAGGTTCACCGTGAATTGGCTTCTGGCTTGTCTTGCCCTGTTGGCTTTAAAAACGGTACCGACGGTAATTTAAAAATCGCCATTGATGCCATTGGTGCAGCCAGCAATCCGCATCACTTTTTATCGGTGACCAAAAGTGGTCATTCTGCCATCGTGCACACGGCAGGCAATCCCGATTGCCATGTGATTTTGCGTGGCGGCAAAGAACCAAACTACAGCGAAGCTCATGTAAAAGCTGCAGCGGAGCAATTGACCAAATCCAATGTAACACCGAATTTAATGGTTGATTTTAGCCATGCCAATAGCCACAAAGACTACCGCCGTCAAATGGAAGTTTCAGACAATGTTTGTGCTCAATTGATTAATGGCGAGAAAAACATCATGGGTGTGATGATTGAAAGCCATTTGGTTGAAGGTCGCCAAGATCAAAAGCCAGGTCAAGAATTGACATATGGTCAAAGCATTACCGATGGTTGCATTGGTTGGGATGCAACCGAAACCATTTTGGCTCAATTGGCCGATGCAGTAGCAAAACGCCAAGCAGTGTAATACTTTTTATCCTTGCATGAATGAAACAAAGGCAGCCTGAAATACAGGCTGCCTTTGTTTTGTCTAAATTCACAGCAAATGACAACAAATTCACAACAAAAAGCCACATTTTCATGCCTGATTGTGAACCTTCTTAAATCGCATTGCAGCATTTTCTCTGGTTTGCACAGCGCAAACTGCCAAGCACTGATAAATCAAACTTTTAAACGTTATTCATCCATTTTTCAAAAACCACTTCAAACAGATAAATTGCTCAAAAAATCACCTTTTTTAAACAAATGAATGATTTATTTCATCATTTAATTGATTTAATGTCTTAATTATCTAGCTGTCATGTAATATAATGCCCCTATACGAAGGAGAAATGCAATGTTAGCGCATGATTTTGAAAACAGTTATTATCAATATATCAATACTTATGAAAACGTGGCATTGGTTGCTGCGCAAGTGTTGCGTGCCCATTTGGATTGCCATCAAATTGCCTATATTGATATTCCAACTCGCATCAAAAGCATGGACAGTGCCATGAAAAAGTTCAAAAGTAAAAACTACCATGACATTACTCAGCTGACCGACTTGATTGGTATTCGTGTTATCGCTTTGGTTGAAAAAGATTTAAACATCATTGAAAACATTGTGCGCGATACCTTTGTTATCCATGATGAGGCTTCTATCAACAAAAGTGCCTTGCTTGGAACCGACCGTTTTGGCTATCGCTCTATCCATTACATTTGCTCTTTGAACATCAACTCTCCTTTGCTATCTGAGAATTTCGGCTTGGCCAGTATTCGGTTTGAAGTCCAATTAAGAACAGCCTTGGCGCACACTTGGGCAGAAATTGAACACAAAGGCAGTTACAAACAGCAAAATTCATTGCCAGAGCATTTAAAACGTCGTTTTAGTTTATTGTCGGGTTTATTAGAAGCTGCTGATTTGGAATTTAACCGTTTGACAGAAGACATTGATCGCTATTACCAAAGCATGAATCCAACACCAAAAAAAGTGTTGCCCAACAAAATGCAGCACACCATGTTGATGGATTTTATTCACAGCAAAATCCATAGCTTGGGCTTGCAAACAGAGTTAATCAGCATTGATGACATTGACTCAATTTCTTTGTCCAAAAAACTACATCATTTTGATATTCACACCATTGATGAGCTCAATACCTTATTTGACTACAATGAGCTCAAGCTGATTTTGCAATACATGGAAGAATACCAGCAGAAAAAAACATTATTCACTTTGTTGTCGTCGATGCTAATCAAGAAAAACCCTCGCAAATATTTGGCATTTTTGAACAAACAACAGCTAACCAATTTACTGACCACACCACAATACTGGCAGTATTACCAAACATTGACTCAACTCCCATAAAAAAAGCAGTGCTTTCGCACTGCTTTTTTTAAATGTGTTCTGAGCGTTTAAAGTGTCGAGCTCGAAAGCCCATCAAACCCAAACTCACAAAATACAAGACACAACCTATTCCGATTAAAATGCCCAGTTGAATCATTTTTTGCATACCAGAAACATTCCAAACCAAAGGGTAGATTGTTTGAACTTGAGCCCACCACAGACCCACACCCATAATGGTAATCGCCACCAGCAACTTCGTCAGAAACAATAGCCAACCTGCCGATGGTGTGTAGATTTTGTGTTTTCGCAGCAATACATACAAGATAAAAGCATTCAGACACGCACCCAAACCAATGGCCAAAGCCAAACCCACATGTTTTAAATGCCACACGAACATCAAGTTCATAATTTGCGTCATGGCCAAAGTAAAGATAGCCACTTTCACCGGTGTTTTGATGTTTTGGCGAGCATAAAACCCTGGTGCCAATACTTTTACCAAAATCAAACCCACCAAACCAAATGAATAAGCCACCAATGCATACTGCGTCATCAAAGCATCATTCATGCTGAACTTGCCGTACATAAAGAGCGTTGCCACCAACGGGAAAGACAAAACTGCCAAACCAACGGCAGCAGGCAGCGCCAATACCATGCACAGGCGAATGCCCCAATCCAACAAAGCAGAGAACTGTTCTGTGTCTTTACCAGCTGCGTATTTGGACAATGTTGGCAATAAAATCGTCCCCAATGCCACGCCCAAAACGCCTGTTGGCAATTCCATTAAACGGTCTGCGTAATACATCCACGACACGCTGCCTGAAACCAAGAATGAGGCAAAAATGGTGTTCACCACCAAAGAAACCTGTGCCACCGAAACACCCAAGATAGCCGGAACCATGTGGCGCAATACGCGATTCACTGCGGCATCCTTAAAGTCAATTTTAGGCAGTCGGAACAAGCCTAATTTGTACAGATAAGGCAATTGGAAAAACAATTGCAAAATACCGCCCACAAAAACAGCCCATGCCAAAGCCAACACAGGTGGATCGAAATAAGGTGCCAAATACAGCGCAAACACAATAAACGAGATGTTTAAAAACGTGGGTGTGAATGCGGGAATCGTGAACTGGTGGTATGTATTCAGAACACTGCCCACCAAGGACGATAGCGAAATCAACAAAATATACGGAAACGTAATTTGCAACATTTGCACCGACAAATCAAACTTGTTTGCATCATCAGCAAAGCCTGGTGCGGTAATGTACAAAATAATCGGCGCGGCCAACATGCCAATGGCAGTGACAATCACCAAAGCAAAAGTCAGCATGCCCGAAATGTATTGAATAAACTGTGCAGTGGCCTCTTTAGAGCGAGTTTGTTTGTACTCAGCCAAAATCGGCACAAAAGCTTGGGAAAATGCCCCTTCTGCAAAAATTCGTCGCAACAAATTGGGCAATTTAAATGCCACAAAGAAGGCATCGGTTGCCATGCCCGACCCAAATGAGCGCGCGATAATGGTATCGCGCACAAATCCAAGTACCCGTGAGACCATGGTCAAACTGCTGACCTTGGCTAAAGTTCTGAGAAAATTCATCGTCTGCTCTCACCCATTGATTAATGCGCTAAAGTCTCATCGGCTTCGCTGTGGATAAATTTAATAAAATTCAATGCCATTGATTGATCCAACAAATTAATGTGACTGACTTTTAACCAAACACGAGACTTAGGAACACAAACAGGAATACCAACGGCTTTGGCCACCATCGGCAAGCCTTCTAGGCGCACCAATTCTTCACGCAAGACCAGCGCTTTGACTTCGGTGATGTTTTCTTGTTGTAAGTACACCAAGCTCCAATACAATTCCATTTGGCGTTGGAAATCAGCATATGCACTGTAAGCAGATTCAAATTGGCGCAGTAATGCAAACAAATCACTGTTGTTTTTTTCAAAACGCTCATCAAATTGCTCAGGTGCAACCAAATGCAATAACTGACGCTGATTAATATAATCCGTAGCACGGCGAAGTGGTGATGTACACCAAGCATAATGCTCAACGCCCATGCCAATATGCGATTCGGACTGCGTGCTAAAACGCACTTTGCCAGCCGGCTGCACACGGAAAATAGCGCTGGTTTCGGTTTCATCTAGCCATTTTGCCCAAGAGCTATTAGCCAAAATCATCATTTCAGAAACCAAAGTATCCAATGGTGAACCACGCTCACGCATACCAATGCTGACATGCTCATGTTCATCTAACTCAATACTAAAGTCGTATTGTGTCGGACGTGTATCATCAAAGCGATTGCGTTTTTTCTGTTGATTAATGGCAAAATCCAATAGCCACACCAGATCATGTTGATGGCTGAATGTTTCTTCCGCATCAAGAGGCAAATCTGTACCCACGTGCTTATTAAACAAAGGCTCAACTTGCTGAATACGCAAGTTCTTGCTAATCATCACTGCTTCGATTTTGGTTTCTGGCTCGCCAACATTACCTTCGGCATCCACATCCACATACAAACTCATGGCTGGGCGGTATGCACCTTCATCCAAACTGAATGCACTAATCCAATTTTCCGGCAGCATGGTGACTTTATTACCTGGATAATAAACCGTGCTTAGACGCTCAAAAATGGCTTTTTCAATAACCGAATCGGGTTCAATTGCCAAACTTGGTGCAGCAATGTGAATACCAATTCGCTTACCACCGTTCTCCAAAGCCACAACAGAAATGGCATCATCGACCTCGGTAGTGCTTTCATCATCGATGGAAAATGCCATCACATCGGCTTTGGGCAAATCAAATGGGATGTCTTCTAATGCAATTTCTGGTGCATACAAACCTTTGTTGAAGTTTTGCAAAACAAAACCTTGTAACAAATAATCTGGAATAGACTCGATACCACCGACTTTTTGTGCCATGACCAAAAGAGAGACTTTGCTTTGCTCTGCTGCTTTGGCAAAAGCTTTGTAAGTTAAGCTTTGCTTTTCAGGTGCATGCAAAATAGTCGGTAAATCTTGCTGAACTTCTTGAGGCAATGTCCCTGTTAACAAAGTCGCTACCCATGCATCGACTTGTGCTTCTTGTTCTTTTTTGCGCTCAATCGCTGCTAACGCTTGTTTTAACGTGTCTTCAGGCGCAGCCTTAAACATCCCTTTGCTTTTTTTATAAAAATACA
Organism: Neisseriaceae bacterium; assembly: GCA_030146285.1. GTDB lineage: Bacteria > Pseudomonadota > Gammaproteobacteria > Burkholderiales > Neisseriaceae > JASLFS01. Next base: position 7,184 of record JASLBZ010000017.1, read on the forward strand.
TGGGTGCTGCATACAAGGCGATTAAAGTGGCTGCCAACTCAGCTTGGCTGGGTTTATTGCCAAAATACTCTGCGGCAATGGCTTCTGCACTGATTTCAGCATCTCCAGAAACTTCCCACAACAAATCCACATCGATTTGGCCACTTTCTTGTTGTGCTTTTTCTAAAAAAGCAGCCATATCCGCATTAAACTCTAAAAATACATTGTTCGCTTTGACCTTCGCACGCTTACCATGCTGAGTATCTACTTGATAGGTAGCCTCATTTTTTTGGACAATGGCAGCTACTTTGAACTGCCCAGATTCTTCATAAAATATATTCATATATCAATCATTAACCATGACGGATGCACAAGCAAACATCCCGATTTAAAAATGCTGCAAACAAAATGATTTATTATAACGCATCTGTTTAGCTCACCAAGCTTTTTACGTATTTTGAAGCGTGCCATTGTTAGATGTTTAAGCCACAAAAAAACCCAGCACAAGGCTGGGTTTTAGATTTTTTAGAATGATTATTTTTTCAATTGATCGCGCATGTCACGGCTGACGTACAACGAGGTGACAATCGAAGCGGCCAACGCACCGAATACCACTGACAATGAAATTGAAATCGGAATGTGTATCCATTTCATGATTAGCATTTTCACACCGATAAAGGTCAGAACTACGGCCAAACCATACTTTAAGAACACAAAACGATCTGCAGCATCTGCCAATAAGAAGTACATGGCACGCAAACCCAAAATCGCAAAAATATTGGAGGTTAAAACAATAAATGGATCGGTTGTCACGGCGAAAATAGCAGGAATACTGTCAACTGCAAAAATTACATCGCTTAACTCAATCATGATTAACACCAGCATCATGGGTGTGGCAATGCGTTTACCATTTTCAATGGTAAAGAATTTTTCTTTATCAAATTCTTTGCTCATGGGAATGATCTTCTTAACCATTTTTACCATGCGCCCCTCTGATATATCTTTGGTATCCTCTTTTTCTGGCTTGAGCATATGAATACCCGTGTACACCAAAAATGCACCAAACACATACAAAACCCACTCAAATTCGGACACCAAGGCTGCACCAATACCAATCATGATAATACGCAAAATAATGGCACCGAATACACCGTATAACAACACACGATGTTGGTATTCTTGTGGCACTTTAAAGGCCGCAAAAATCATTAAGAACACAAAGATATTGTCTACTGCCAAGGATTTTTCCAACACATAGCCTGTGAAGTATTCTAAAATTTTCTCTTGGGCAACAACAGGACCATAAATTGGATTACTCGCAAGCTCCCAGTACAACCAGCCCGCAAAGGCACATGAAACGCCCACCCAAAGTAATGACCACAACAAGGCTTCTTTCGTTGAAACTTTATGAGTGCCTTGTTTGCGTAGCGAAAACATATCAATCGCCAGCATAATAATAACAGCAATAAAAAATACACCATAGAATAATGGTGTACCGACGGATGGGTGTGAATTCACAATTTTACTTTCTTCAGGGTTAAAATTTACAAATGTTATTGGTTAATAATTCTACCGCAATTTCATTAACCAATAATATCAGAATATCAACTCTTTTCCGGAACCCAGCAAAGCATTTGCCAATTCTCTTGGTGGTTGACCGTCATGCTTAACGGTTGGAACGCTTTGTTGCCTTTGGTCGGATGCATAAACCAATGCGCTTTCATCGGAATGCATGCAAAACCATCAATAATCTCATCTGGCCAATGCGTCGCGAAAATGGTACTCAATTTTAAGCGTTCTTCAATTTCCTGTTGGATTTTTTGATAATGGCAATGGCTGATAACAGAATGATAAAAAGCTTTAATCCAAGCTTCTATTTCTTGCTCCCAATGCACAAAAAATTGGCGGCTTTGTGGGTCAAACAACATATAGTCCATGAGATTATCATGCAAAGACTGTTTGCCTAACCAATGGCAAAATAACTGTTCTGCGGACTTATTCCAGCACAATCTCTTCCAAGAAGCACTGATCACAACCGTTGGATATTTGTTTTGATCAACAACACGTTGTAACTGATCCAACACAACTTTGGTGGAAACGGCATGCTTGGGCTCTGGCTTCCAGCCTGCTAACAACAACAATTGCTTGCTTGCCTTCGCATCAAATTGCAACGTCTCTAAAACCCGCTCCAAACCATCAAATACTTTTAATGCCAAGCGATCATTTTCCAAAGAACGCAACCAAGACACGCTCACACCGCTTAACACTGCAACTTCTTCTTGTTTCAATCCCTCAGTACGTCGCCCATGAACTTCAGGCAGTCCGACATCTTTGGGTTGCAACTCTAGTCTTTTTTCTTTTAAGTACATACCCAGACTTTGACTGGTGAATCTGGTTTTGCTCGACATGACAGTGACTATACCTTTTATGAATAGGAAAATTTTACGGAAATAACATGACAGTTTTATGACATTTTTAATAAAATTTAACACAATAAAGTGTTATATTACAATAGCATTAAAAAGGCATACTGACCAATTTTATAGCATTAAAGGCATAATAATCAGCAGTCTTTGTTTGAAATACTCACTTTCACATACCAAACCAGCGCGTCTGTTTTATGACAATATTCATGAATACTGTCATAAAACAGCAAAGAACCACATTCACTGTCATATTTGAACGGCAATAGCCCAGTCTGCCATGCTTTCATTCTGTTATTCAAGTGAATAAAACACTTTATTAATGTTATTTAATATTTTCAACGCTACTCAAAACAAATATATAAAACTGGTTAACCAGTCTTAATCAACATGTCTTTTGGAGAGCAGCCAAAATACTGTTTGAATCGCCGAGAAAAGTGAGCTTGGTCTGCAAATCCCCACTGATATGCAACCTGAGCCAATGAGACCTTGCTGCGCTGACGCAGTAAATAAGCATGTGCGCCTTCTAAACGCTGTGCCATCAGCCATTGTCCAAATGTCAAATGGGATGTTTGAAACAAGGCATGTAAATACCTAACAGAAATCTGACAGGCTTCGGCCACTTGCTGTGGATTCAAATCATTTCGATGCAAGTGTTTTTGTACGTATTGCTCAATGCGCAACAAATGCACACTTTTGACACTGGAATCTCGATCAGTCAATAAGCGGTTATCGGTTTGCACCATCTGTCCAAACAGTTGCAGCAATTGCGTCCCAAAAAAATCATGTCCATGATTTAACAAACCTCGACGCAACTGCTCTCCAGTTAAGCACAATAGCTGGCTAAACAAATAACCTGCCCCATGACGAGCATCAAAATGCAATCCGCCATAACGCTCAGGAAAAGTCACATATTGTTTCATCACTTTGTGGGGCACTTTCAAAACCCACAACCGATTGCTGCTTCCATAGGAAAAACGATACGGCTCATGCGAAAGCTCAAACAAGACTTCTCCCACTGCGCATGTGCTGTGGCGTCCTAATTGCTCAAACTCGACTTTGCTTTGTATCGGCACGGTAATAAGAAAAGCTTCATCGGCATTGGTATAAGACAAATGCTGCTTTAAACGTTGGTATTGGGCGGCACTGGAGGACAAATACGACAGCGATAAATCACCCAATTGCCAACTGGCAATTTCACCATCGAACAATTCAGGCTGCCTTAAAGCAACCTGCAATTGAAAATAAACCGTACCAACCACATCATGCCATGCTTGTTGGCGTAGGTATGGAAGGGTGCTGCGGGTTGAAAAATGAAATGCCATCACGCTTCTCCTCAATGGTTGATTTATTATTGTGACAACTCATTTAAAAACAAAAACAACGACTTCATGAAAAAAGCGTGCCGCCAGCCCTTTGCGACACGCCCAAAACCATTTAGATACAAATCTACACTTTGGTCAATAAATATGTACCAGAAGGATGCAATACCGCTTGCCAACCTGGTTTTATCACAACCGTTGTAGTTGGCTCTTCAATCAAAGCAGGCCCCATCACAATATCATGCGCACCTAAGCGTTCACCATCGTAAATAGGGGTATTTTGCCACTGACAAGCCTCATTAAAAATCATCTCCCGCTCACCAATCAATGCAGTATGCAAATCGCCACAAGAATCTTGCATATGAGGCAATTCTGGCTTGCTGACCTTGCCACGAATCGTCACTTCCACGTTAACCAATTCAACAGGATTGTCTAATTCGGCATAGGTAAATAATGCTTCATGGCGCTGATGAAAAGCCGTTAAAATTTCCTGTGCCATGGTGTCATCAATCACACCATTGGGGATTTTCACGGTGCATTCATGAATTTGGCCCACATAACGCATCTCCATGCTGCGCTCAATCACAATTTCATCCTCGTCAAAGCCGTCATCTTGCAAACGTGACACGCCTTGATGCTCTAAATCGGCATACACAGAATTCAAATGCCTAAAATCTGCCCCCGCTTCTAGCAATAAGGTTTCGGTAGCCAAGAAATTGTATTTCACATCCGAAATAATTTGCCCAAAAGCACAAAGACAAGAAGAAAATTTGGGCACCAAAACCTGCTGAATTCCCATTTCCTCTGCCAAAGCAATGATGTGCATGCCCGCAGCACCACCAGCACAAACCAATGCAAAATCGCGCGGATCATAACCTTGTTCAATGGTAATGCGGCGAATGCCATTGGCCATATTTTGGTTCACAATGGCACTGATGCCAATGGCTGCATGTTCAAACTGGATATTCAAAGGCTTGGCAATGTAGTCATCAATCGCGTCTTTGGCGGCTTGGTAATTTAAAGTCACACTTTTGCCTAAAACAGCATTCGGGCGCAAATAGCCCAATGCCAAATTGGCATCGGTGACGGTTGGTAAAATACCACCTTTGCCATAACAGGCTGGTCCAGGTGTCGCGCCTGCACTTTGTGGGCCTACTTCTAACATACCAAAAGTATTCACATGGGCAATGGAACCACCACCTGCTCCTAAGGTTTCCACATGAATCATGGGCACACCAATGCGGTTACGCAGAAAATCAATATCACGGTTTAAACTGGTTTGCCCACTTTTTGCCATGGTGATGTCAAAAGATGTCCCACCCATGTCCACCGTAATCACATTATCAATACCAAAAGGCTGCGCAATATACAAGCCTGCTTGCGGTGCTGAAGCTGGACCTGAGTTAATGGCATTTACCGCCCTATCGCGCATAATATTGCCCACAGCCAAACCACCATTAGACTGAAAATAACGAACAGGCTGCTCCACACCCAGATTCTGAAAAAACTGGTCAATTTTGGCAACATAGGCAGCCATCACTGGACTTAAATATGCATTCACGATGGTGGTGGAGGTACGGGTGTATTCACGAATCTGTGGATAAACCTCGGTACTGGTACAAATAAACACGCCTGGCATGTGTTGCTCGATCAATTCGCGAGCTCGTGCCTCATGACGCGGATCTCGAATCGACCACACAAACGAAATGGCAACACTTTTCACATCAGCAGCCTTAAACACCTCAATGGCATCTAGAATATCTTGCTCATTTAAGGGTGAATATTCACGACCATCAGCCAAAATACGACCACGCACAGGGCAACGCAATTCGCGTGGTACCAATTGAGGTGCAGGTGGGTAGCTGGCATCGTAGCGATAGCCTTCTTCTTTGTGTCCTAAACGAATTTCAATACTGTCTTCATGCCCCGCTGTACACAACAAACCCACTTTCACGCCTTTTAATTGAATCAAAGCATTCAATGCCACGGTTGTGCCGTTAATACACAAATCACAATTTTGTACGATTTCTTCAACCGACAAACCCAGCTGTGCGGACATTTGCTCCAAACCATGGGCAATGGCTTTGGTGCCATCTTCAGGGGTCGATGGACTTTTAAACAAATGAATCTGACCATTGTTTTCTGCCAAAACAAAATCGGTAAAAGTGCCACCTGCATCCACGCCCAAACGAAAACGATTTTTCATGCTCATTTTATTGTCCTTTTTCTGATGCCGTTTGGCATGCACATTCACGTTGATGATGTGTCGCGGCAACATCCACATTCAGGCTGCCTGCTGCCAAAACCACGCCATACTCTTGCAAGGCTGCCTCGCGAGAAATCAAACCACGCTCCACATCTTTGAGCACTTGTTCAATCGGTCTGGTCATGGGGTCACCATAACCACCACCGCCCGGATTCAAATTGCGGGCTCGTTCTCCTGCTTGAATATGGGCAATGGTATTGTGCTTAAACACCTGCTGGCTGCCATCATGGCGGTCTATTTCCAAGCGGCCCAATTTGGTCTCTAGCATGCGGTTTTTTGCGCCCGCAGCACCCATGGTTGGAATTTGTCGCCCTTCACCAAAGGCAATGACTGTCATTTCGTGGTCAATCGGTTCAACTTCCCAAACCGTTCCCAATCCACCACGATAATGCCCTGCACCGCCGCTGTCTTTTGATAAGCCATAACGGTGAATAATAATGGGGTATTGGTATTCTAAAAGCTCAATATCACCCGAACTTAACGCCCCAAAACAACACAAGGGTCCACAAGCATGCCAACCATCCATTTGTTGCGTGGCACCTGCACCGGAAATAATTGATGCCAACACCATGGTGACATATTGCTCACCGGTTTTCGGGTCAATGCCGGCAATATTAATCCCTGAGGCATGACCCCATGATGCACTCACACGCTCAGGTGCTGCTGCTTCAAATGCTTTGCGCACGGCATCAGTTAAGGTTTCCATCGGTGTGGTGGTACAGTTCACATGAGGTGCTGGCTCTTGTGCATTGCATAAAGTGCCTTTTTGACCCAAACCCACGCTCACACAACGGTATAAACCCGCGTTATAAGG
>JASLBZ010000114.1 GCA_030146285.1 Neisseriaceae bacterium
TCGCATAAACATCGGTGTAATCCTGAGCATGTGGAAACAATTCTTTAACCCAAGCTATTTCACCCAAGTTTTCGGACAAATGCGATTGAATCAAAGCATCCGGATACTCACCTGCCAAAGCCGACAACATTTCCAATTGCTCTGGTGTCGATGTCGGTGCAAATCGCGGGGTAATCACATATTCATTGCGACCTTTTCCATGCCAGCGCTCAAGCAAGGCTTTAGAGTCATCGTATGCACTTTGTGCTGTATCTAACAAAGCCTCAGGTGCAAATCGATCCATACAAACCTTGCCTGTCATTAAACGCATGTTTTTTTGACTGGCTGCTTCAAACAACGCATTCACCGACGTTGCATGAACCGTACTGAATACCGCCGCGCTGGTAACACCATTTCGATGCAGTTCTTGTAAGAAAACACGTGCCACTTCGTCAGCATGTTCTTTTTGTGAAAACTCTTGCTCAGCAACAAATGTGTACTCGTTTAACCAATCCAATAATTGTTCCCCATAAGAAGCAATCATTTGGGTTTGTGGATAATGTACATGCGCATCAATAAAACCAGGAATGATTAAAGCATCAGGAAAATGCTCAACATTGATGCCCTGCCATGTTGCCAATATCTCTTTTGCAGCACCAATGGCTGCAATCTTGCCATGTTCTATCACCACAATGCCGTCACTGTAATATTGATAACAATCTGTTAGCGGATTGAGAAACGGATCTTGGTTAAAACTGAGTATTTGCGCCCGAATGGCTTTTGTATTTGTCATGGTGTTTCTGCCTAAAATTGAAATTCAATGGTAAATACAGTCTTTTTTTCAAAGACCCAAATGCCATACTGTTTTTACTGATCCATAAAAAATCCTGCCAAAAGCAGGATTGTTCTTTGCCAGTGGTTTTAATCAGAAAGCTTCGCCTACTTTGACACCGCCAGCAATGTCTTTTGGGCTTGCCAATGTTGCCACTGTTTTTTGGGCATTTTTAAAAGCATCGGTGTGCACCAAAGCTTCCCAATCGCTCACCAAACCCAATCCTGCCATCGCCTGCCAACGCTTTGCCAAATGCTGGTTCACAGGTGCTTTGAATTTAAACAACAATTCATCCACCAAATCAGGGCGATTGCAAACCAAAACAATATCGCAGCCAGCATCAAATGATTTTTGTGCACGCACATGAATATTGCCTGCTCCTGCTGCGCCTTCCATGGTCAAGTCATCTGAAAAAATCACACCATCAAAGCCAATTTCTTTGCGCAAAACCTGTTTTAACCAATAGCTTGAGAAACCTGCTGGCTCCTGGTCAACTTGTGGATACACCACATGCGCTGGCATGACGGCAGCCATACCAACTTGGCTTAATTGGCTAAATGGGCGAATATCGTCGGCCCAAAGTTCGGCCAAGCTACGATTGTCTTTTGGCAAAACATAATGGCTATCGCCTTCAACAAAACCATGCCCAGGGAAATGCTTACCACAGGTTTTCATGCCGCCTCGGTTTAAACCATTTTGCAATGCCATCGCCAAAATAATCACCACATCTGCATCTTGGTGAAAACTGCGATTGCCAATCACTTGATTTTGATCCCAGTTCAAATCCAAAACAGGCGTAAACGACAAGTCAATACCACATGCACGAAGCTCTGCTGCCAATACCCAACCAATGGTTCGAGCAGCCAAAATGGCCTGTGCTTTTCCTTGCTCATCCCACATTTGCCCCAAAACATTCATGGCAGGCAAACGCGTGAAACCTTTGATAAAACGTTGTACACGTCCGCCTTCATGGTCAACCGCAATGACCAGCTCAGGAGAACGCAAAGCTTTGATTTCAGCTGTCAGTTGTTTTAACTGAGCAACCGACTCAAAATTACGACGAAACAAAATCACCCCACCAATATTGGGATTTAATAAGCGTTTTTTTTCATCATTTGTTAATCTTAAACCCGCTACATCAGCCATAATCGAGCCACGAGCCATTTTTTTCGCTTGAGTCATTCCGCTTCTTTCTTCGCAAAAAAATGGGCGATAAGACTCGCCCATCTTGATGTTGATATTATTTTAATCTTAGTGGTAAAAACAAAGTATCGTAACCTCGTAACACATAAAGTGGTACGGCAATGCTTTCTTGTGCCAATGCTTTTTTCAGGCCGCTTTCATCTTTGACTGGAAACTGGCCAACCGACAAAATAATGTCACCACGGCGCACACCCGAATCAGCTGCCAATCCGGTGGTATTTAACACCAGCAATCCTGCATCTAAGTTATGGCTTTTTAACTCTGTATCCGACAACGTCGTCATGGACAAACCCACATCCTCAATAGAGAATTTATTGGTATCGCTTTCAATATTGCTGTTGGGTAAATCATTTTGGTTTTGGCTTAAGCTTTTTTCCATGTCAATTAAAGTGACAGGTAAAACCACCTCTTTGCCTTGACGCCACACGCCCATATTGATTTGTTCACCAGGAGCGATAATGCCAATGGCCATGGGTAAATCACTGGCACTGTTGATAACGGTATCGTTCACACGGTTGATAATGTCGCCCACTTGTACTTTTGCCTGTGCTGCAGGGCCATTTGGGAATACTTTAACCACCAAAGCACCACGCGGCTTGTCTAAGCCAAATGATTTGGCCAAATCATAATTGACCTCTTGAATCACCACGCCCAATTGACCGCGTTTAACTTTGCCATAGGTTTTCAATTGGTTACCAATATTCATGGCAATGTCAATGGGAATGGCAAATGAGATGCCCATAAAGCCACCTGAGCGGCTGTAAATTTGTGAGTTAACTCCGACCACTTGTCCTTTTAGGTTAAACAAAGGACCACCTGAGTTACCCGGATTAATGGCAACATCGGTTTGGATAAATGGCGTGTAGTTTTCATTGGGCAAACTGCGATTTTTAGCCGAAACAATACCGGCGGTAACGCTGTTATCAAAGCCAAATGGCGCACCAATGGCAGCAACCCACTCGCCCACTTTCAAATCTTTAGATGAGCCTACTTTAATAATAGGCAAATCTGTGGCATCAATTTTCAACAAACTGATATCTGTTTGTGTGTCTGAGCCCACAATCTTAGCCACAAATTCTCGCTTATCGCTAAGCGTCACTTTCACTTGTTGGCTGTCTTTGATGACGTGCGTATTGGTAATCACATAGCCATCAGAACTGATTAAGAATCCTGACCCAAAAGAAACGTTGTCATCGCCTTCTTGTGGCATATCAGGCATGGGAACAATTTGTTTAAAGTAATCTAAAAACGGGTCGACTTCGCCTGCGTCATCGGTGTTCGCATCTTTTCGTATGGCTTGAATATTCACCACTGTTGGTCCTGCACGTTCCACCAATTGCGTAAAATCAGGCAACAACATCGCTACCGAACCATCCGTTTGTTCGGGCTGTATTTCTGTGACAAACTCACCACGATCGGTACTTGTCTTACCGAACCAACCATTGATTCTGTCACAACCGCTTAGCGCCAGAGTGCCAATGGTCAAAACCAACATTAACCGTATTGCGATTTTCATATAATCTTTCTTCATGATGCTGATAAGGCTTACCGTTTTTAGTATTTTATCCGACTCAATATTTTAGCGAAGAACAGCGACATAAGATAGTGAGATTGCCTATTTTTTTATCCAAATACCACCGTTTTGGCTTTGTATTCACACAAATCCACAATCAGGCAATGTTCACAGTCTGGTTTCAATGCTTTACAGGTATAACGACCATGTAAAATGAGCCAATGGTGAGCATCCAATAAAAATGGCTTGGGGATCAATCGCAACAATTTGTCTTCGACTTCGCGTACGTTTTTCCCGGGTGCTAACCCTGTGCGATTGGATACTCGAAAAATATGGGTATCCACTGCCATGGCTATTTGTCGAAAAGCCGTATTCAAAACCACATTGGCCGTTTTTCGACCCACACCAGGCAAACTTTCCAACTCTTCACGGGTTTTGGGCACTTCGCCATGGTATTTGTGCACCAGAATTTGACAGGTTTGAATAATATGCTTGCCTTTGGTCTTGTACAAACCAATGGTGCTAATGTATTCCAGGAGTGTCTCTTGACCCAAATCCAGCATGGCTTGTGGCGTTCTGGCAATGGGAAATAATTTTCTCGTTGCCTTGTTGACCCCTTTGTCGGTTGCTTGTGCAGACAAAAGCACCGCAATGAGCAGCTCAAAGACACTGCTGTACTCCAACTCCGTTACAGGATGTGGGTTTTGCGCTTCAAAGCGCTCGAATATTTCTTGTCTGATTTGTTTATTCATGTCCGCACTCAAGCCGCTTGGTTGCGTTGTTGTTGTCGAAATTTCCAGGGTGCTTGCGCCGAGCGATTCTGCCACAAACCTTGTCGCTTGGTTTGTGCGCGTGCTTGGGCGCTGGCATATTGATTGTAAACATCTTTACTTTGATGCTTGGTATAGGCAACGTAATGCCAAGCCCAACCTGCTTTGACCATTTCGTAGTTGATATCGGTGTTTTTTAATTTCATCACGCCGACTTCTCGCCCATAACGATCGACATCAATCACCTGAACCGTCACATTTTGATTGAGAATCAAGCGACTTAAATAACGCTGACTGTCTTGCCCTGAAGACTGCTTACTCTCTGGGGCATCGATACCGGCAAAACGAATCTTGTGTTTTTGTCCATTTTTATCGACCACTTGAATGGTATCGCCATCGCTAACCTTGATGACTTTTCCTTGGTATTCACCGTTTTTCTTGGTGGTGGTTGTCGGTGTAGATGGCTCTGTCTTCAGTACGGAGGCTGCGCCAGACTCAATGTTTCCTTTGGCCGTATCAACCAATGACAATGCATTTTTTAACAAACCCGAAACTTGCGCATTGTCTTGGAAATGATCAATTCCCCAACCCAATGCTAAAGCAGCAATCACCAGATAGGATTTGTTGATCTTCAACTTAAATGGTAGTGAGAATGTGGATTTTTTTGCCATAACTTACAATGGTTTCTTTCTCATTAACAACGTGGGCTCTCCAAGCTCATTCCACTGGGTTTTGTGCCACAGTGTGTCTGCGGTGTTTTGTAGGTGATTGATGTAGCGTGCCAAAATAAAAAAGCAATCTGAAGCACGATTTAAATATTGCAACAAAAATGGATTCACTGCTTCATCTGCAATTTGCGCCACGGCCACACAACTGCGCTCGGCACGTCGACAAATGGCTCGCACCAAATGTGTTGTTGCAGCAGCAGGCGTACCACCTGGCAAAATAAACTCATCTAGCGGAGCCAAAACCTCATGCCAAGGCAATACGATTTTTTCCAACCATGCCACATGCGCTTCGGTCAAAACCACATAACCTGGCACAGCCAGCTCGGCACCCAAATCAAACAAATGGTGTTGCATCATGCTTAACGCATCTGCAATGTCTGAAGCGACATCATGGCCAATTAGCATGCCAATGGCTGAATTAAGCTCATCCACATCACCCATGGCCACAACACGCTCATGCGACTTCACCACTCGCTCCCCATTGCCCAAACCTGTACTGCCCAAATCACCTGTTTTGGTAATGATTTTTGAAAGTCGATAACCCATATTGTTCCTTTAAAAGCATTCAGGCAGCCTAACACGAATATTAGGCTGCCTGAAACATCAAACATCAATTATTTGGCATCAATGACCTGAACGCCGCTTTTACCTGCCAAAATCAATACATCTGCAGGACGTGCTGCAAAAATACCGTTTTCCATCACACCCGGAATCGCATTAATCGCTTCTTCCATTGCCAATGGTTGGTCAATCCAAAAGTCATACAAATCCAAAATCACGTGTTTGCCCAATGTTTCCGTGCCAATACGCAATTCAGGACGCGCACCCAATTTAATTAAATTATTTGCAACATACGATCTGGCAAATGGCACCACTTCGACTGGCAATGGAAAACGACCCAAGCGCGACACGTATTTGCTCTCATCGGCAATGCAAATGAATTTTTCTGAAGCATGGGCAACAATTTTTTCTGCCAAAAGCGCTGCACCACCACCTTTAATCATTTGCAATGAATGGTTGATTTCATCTGCACCATCCACATAAATTGGCAAACGTCCTGATTCATTTAACTCAACCACTTTAATTCCAATGGCTTCTAAACGACGGGTACTTTCTTCTGAAGTCGATACTGCACCCAAAATTTTGTCTTTGATGCTTTCTAAGCCATCAATAAAAAAATTCACCGTTGAGCCTGTACCCACGCCAATATAGGCATTTTCTGGAATGTATTCCAAAGCTTTTAAGGCAGCTTGTTTTTTGTAATCCGCAGCATTTGACATGTATTTTAATCCTTAATGGTTTCTTTTTTCATTAGCAAGATAACAGCTTGGGCTTCAATCGCCTCTTGGCGACCCAAATACCCTAATTTTTCATTGGTCTTGCCCTTAATATTAACGGCATCAACTTGAATATCCAAGTCCAAGGCGATATTTTGACACATCGCATTGATGTGTGGTGCCAATTTAGGCTGTTGTGCAATCACAGTGCTGTCCACATTCAGAATTGACCAACCAGCAGCCACAACCAAATCTTTCGCTGCTCGCAATAAAACACGGCTATCGGCGCCTTTGTATTGTGCCGCTGTGTCTGGAAAATGGCGGCCAATATCACCCAATCCAGCTGCTCCTAACAAAGCATCTGTGATGGCGTGTAACAATGCATCTGCATCGGAATGTCCTAATAAGCCTTGATCAAATGGGATTTTTACCCCACCCAAAATCAAATCTCGTCCGGTGACCAATTGATGGACATCGTAACCTTGTCCCACTCGAATATTCATGAATATTGTCCCTTACATGGCTGTTTGTAAAATCAATGCCAGCAAAATTTCATCCTGTGGCAAGGTCAGTTTTAAATTTCGAGCATCCCCCAAAACCAATTTAGGAGAATGTCCCAAAGCCTCTATGGCAGAAGCTTCATCCGTAATCTCATTCAAATTTGCTGCTTGTAAAGCCTGTAGCAACAAAGCAGCTCGAAACATTTGCGGGGTTTGTGCTTGCCACAAATCAGCGCGTTCAACCGTTTTTGCAACTTGCCCTTGTGAATTGGCTTTTTTTAAAGTATCTGCCACAGGCAATGCCAATAAACCACCGCAATCTTCGCCATCGACTTCATGCAATAGCCGCTTTAAGGCAGCCTTAGGCAAACCACAACGGGCCGCATCATGCACCAAAATCCAATCTTGTGCCAGAACACCGTGTTCTTGTAACAAACAAGCCAATGCCTGTGTGACCGTTGCTGCGCGACTTGCTCCGCCTTTTTTCAATACCAAAACATTCTTTGGCAAGGGCAATGCATCAATAAAACCATCATCAGCAGAAACCACCACCACCACCAAATCAATCAGCGGCTCATTCACAAAAAGTGCAACCGTATGCTCCAAAACGGTTTGATGGTGCAATTGCACATACTGTTTGGGAATGCCCGCACCAAAACGACTGCCTACACCTGCCGCTGGAATCAATGCAATTCGTTTCACACATGCTCCTTAGGCTGATTCATGGCGTTTTGCTGCTGTCGATACACACTGTCAGCCCCTGATGATTGATCCAAAGCACTCACATAAGCGGCGTGTTCCGCCATTTCTTCGGCATTGGCTGCAATCACCTTGAAGTTTTGCCCTACTGAGCGCTGAAACGCGTGCAATAACGCACCTTTAGAATCTTGATCATCTTCAACATTCATGCCCAAGGTGAATTGGCCTCGAGTCATGCCCAAATACACTTCAGCCAATAACTCGCAGTCAATCAAAGCGCCATGCGTGACCCGTTTACTCTTGTCCACGCCCAATCGATTGCACAAAGCATCTAAGTTGACCTTTTGGCCTGGATACAATTGGCGCGCGATCGCAACCGTATCAATCACACTGTCAATCATGGTATCCACTTTGGGCAAGCCCATTAATTGAAATTCCATGTTCAAAAAACCAATATCAAAGCTGGCGTTGTGGATAATCAGTTCGCTGCCGGCCAAAAAATCAGCAATCTCTTGCCCCACTTGTGCAAATTTCGGCTTATCAGCCAAATCCTTCATATACAAACCATGTACTCGTGATGCTTCGACTGGGATGTCGCGATCCGGGTGGATATACAAATGCAAAGATTTGTCAGTCAATCTGCGATCCACCATCTCAATGCCAGCAAACTCCAATAACCGATCTCCGTTATTGGCGGATAAGCCCGTTGTTTCCGTATCCAGAATAATTTGGCGTTTTAGCATGGTTTGTAAGTCCTTTTGTCTTGTCTGGAAAATCTAAGTGTTAATGCTTCGAAATTATAAAGGATTTCAGCCACAGAAGCGAAAATGATGAGCAGCACCAATCAGCCATAAAAATAACATTACAAAACAGCAAACTACAAAATATATTACTATTGATAATGATTATCGTTTGACTTTAAGTTTGAATTGTTGAATAATGAATTCATCAGCAGCAAGCGACACTCTCCAGTATCCTTATCAATTGCCAGCCAGCATTCTTGTTGCTGATAACCGAATTTTTAGGTGTTGCGTTACCTGTTAACGTGGCATGTAAATCCAAGTGTTTCTATGGTAGTGGTTGTGTTCCTTTTTATGCCTCTGTAAATTACAGAGGCATTTTTTTGTCTGTATCTTTATGTTTTTAATATTGAAATATTAATTCTATTTAAAAACAAATACCTAACAAAATAATATCAAATGATAATGATTATTGTTTGCTAAGGACGCAGTTTTCGTGCACAATGACTTCATCAACACAAAACGTGTTGTCCGAATTTTTGAATCATGTGTTCGCACACCTCGCCATGCACATGATTCAGATCCAAGTGTTTCTATGGTAGTGGTTGTGTTCCTTTATTGCCCTCGTACTGGTCTACGAGGGCATTTTTTTTGGCTCACGACATTCATAAAAAAACTGCTCTTCATATGAAGAGCAGTTTTTTTAGTCACAGCCACTCTATTTATCTGGCTCAAAACCCATTCCAAAAATGCTGCAAAGGCCCAATGCCCTGACCCAGATGCCAACCAGAGGCAGCCTGTAAGGCATGTTGTACATAATCAATACCCAAAGACACAGCAAGATCCAAAGATTGGCCATGCGCCATGTGCGCTACAATGGCAGAAGACAAAGTACAACCTGTGCCGTGAGTATTGCGAAGCTTAGCAAACACATGCTCAAACAGCATGGCATCTTTGCCCTCACAAACCAACACATCGGTTAATTGATGGGCATTTAAATGCCCTCCTTTTAACAAAACATGTTTTGCGCCCAAACTTTGCAATGCCAATGCTTGTTCTTCCATTTGTTTTGCATTCTCGGCAAGTGGACACGATAAAAACCGCGCCATTTCAGGCAAATTCGGTGTGATTAAATCAACAACAGGCATCAGGCATGTAAAATAATCCAGATACCCGTTCTCCGTTGCTAAGCTCTGTCCACTGCTGGCTTTTAAAACCGGATCCCAAACCACAAAAGCCTGAGTATGCTTTAAAGCATGGGCAATGGTTTTGGCTGCTTCTACATTGGGCAACATGCCAATTTTAATGGCTTGAACCGAAAAATCATTTAAAACCGCTTCTATTTGCGCTTGTAAAATATCCTGTGGAATGGGAAAAACCGCACTCACACCCAAGGTGTTTTGTGCGGTAATAGCACTGATTGCCGTTGTTCCATAAGCATGCAAAGCAGCAAACGTCTTTAAATCTGCTTGCACGCCAGCACCTGCGCCACTGTCTGAACCTGCAATAGACAAAACAACAGGTGGCTCTTGACCCTGATTCATGATTTAAGAAGCAATACCTTCACTGGCAATCACCACTTCTTCTGTCAAATGATCAATGTCATCTTCTGGCGTTGTGCTCGAGTTGACTGCTTTTTCATTCATGAACAATTGGTTGTTTTTCACTTGGATTGTGGTTTTAATCTGTCCATCTTCAACCGTTAAGAATCCTTCTCTTGCCATGCCTTGAATCATGGCATCCACCATCATGCGCGCTGTTTCTTGAATTTCATCATTGCTTGGTGCATTGTCCATTTCAGAATCAATACTAAACAGCTTAGATGCCTGAGCTTCAGCCAAACTTTCTAAAAGACGCTGTGGTGAACTCAAAGTGAAGTTGGCATCTGTTTTTGCAATCATGGCATTAAAACTGTTCAAGTCTTCGGCATTCAATTGGTTAAATACCATTGAACCAGTCGCTTTAAACTGCCCTTCTGGCATGGTTAAATCAAAACGTTCTAATGTGAATACAGGGTTATTGGTAAACAATCCCAAACCTTCTTTGCGTGCCGCAGCCACAATCGCGTCTTGCAATTGATTTGCAGGCAAACCTGAGCTGGTGATGGCACTCATGCGTTGGCGCAAAGCAAACAAACTTGGCGCTTCCAAATGCGAAGCTTTAACCAATAAATCCAAAGGCCCGTAAACGTCTTTGCCATATTGCAAAGAGGCAAATTTCAAACCACCAGTGGCATCAATAAACTGGTCAGTTTCATCCATGCTGGTGCTAAACTCGATACCTTTGACCAAAACGCTACTGGCTTTTAGGCTGCCATTGGGATTGATAAATGCACCCACTTGCAAATCAGTTAGCAAATTTAACAGTTCATTCAAACGAATATCATAATTCAAGGCTTCATTCCATTGAATTTTCAGCTCATCCAATTTGAATTGACTTTCACCAATGGCAACTTTAGATAGACTTTCTTCTGTGTGCGATGCAAAATACAGATTATTAAAACTGATTTCACCTTTATCAGCCAATTGGATTTTAATTCCTGGAATTTTTGATAAAACATCGTAAGCATCAAAATTTCCTTGGTAGTCAATCCCCGTGTCTAATCCTTGCCACACAATTTTAATACCAGACAATTCTTCATAATCAAAAGCTGGAATGCTCAATTTTAGCTGCCCACCACCAAAAAGATTCAAATGATTGGTCATGCTTAATGGGCGTTTTTCCCCAAAAAATCGGGTTAAATGCTTAGAAACTTCAGGACTGTATACAATTTCAGTTTTGACATTCGCTCTTGCAAATGCACCACCTGCCCAAGGGCCATGCTTCACTGTATTAATGATGGTGATGGACGAATTGGAAATCGCAGCCAAGTTTTCAGGCAGCATGTCTGCATACGGCTTAATAAACCGAGGCTTTAAACGAATAACCGTTTCTTCTTTCGAAGAAAACCAGCCTCTGTCGTAAGTATGGCTTTGTACTTCTAAATAAGCGTTCTCACTGAGCAATTTATTTTGTTCTGTTAAGGTATCTTGTGCTTTAATGCCAAGATAAAAAGGCAAGGCGCCAAAAAATAAGACCAAAAATGCCAATAAGCCAACAAGCCCGAGTACTAAAGTTTTTTTCATGAATCTACGATCCGATTGATAAAAGAGTGAATACGTTAACTTTTACATCAATAAAACAACATATTAAGTTACATGAACCTTATTATATTGTTGAGCCATGGTGAAAATAGAATAATAACTCTAGTTTTTTTGAAAGCATAACGATATAATCAATTTCATACAGAACATGATTGTATGTTCTTTTTGGGAAACTGCCAAATGCAGTCAATGCTTTTACCCAATTTATTACACCTGTTTCAACTGTTTTGCTACCAATAGATTGACTCATAATACACATTTACGTTAGGACACAATGCCATGCAACACCAATTTTCACCTTTGGTTATCCGCGATCGCGAACTAATCCCTATTGTACAAGGTGGCATGGGTGTTGGTATTTCTGCATCCAAGCTTTCTAGCGCTGTGGCACGTGAAAATGGTATTGGTACCATTGCAAGCGTTGACTTACGCCACTTACATGAAGATTTACTGGCCGAATCCAAAGAGAAGCCAGAACAAGATACATATGATCGATTAAATCGCATCGCACTTGATCGTGAAATCAAAACAGCCGTTGCCAATTCAGAAGGCAAAGGCATGATTGCCGTGAATGTGATGAAAGCCGTTAAAGATCACCCTGCTTTGGTGCGCCAAGCATGTGAGTCTGGTGCTCACGCCATTGTGATGGGTGCAGGCTTGCCTTTGGATTTACCTGACATGACGGAAAACTTCCCTGAAGTGAATTTATTTCCTATTTTGTCTGAATCTCGCGGTATCGGTATTGTTTTAAAACGCTGGATGAAGAAAAACCGTTTGCCTGATGCGATTGTTATTGAGCATCCAAACCATGCAGCAGGTCACTTAGGTGCTGCCACTGTTGCAGGCTTAGGCGATGAACGTTATGAGTTCAAACGTGTTATCGAAGAAGCCATGGAAACCATTAAGAAACTGGGTCTTGAAAGTGAAAATATTCCCTTTATCTTAGCAGGCGGTATGGCTCATTTTGGCAAAATCAGCTCTGCCTTAAAAGAATGGGGTGCATCGGCAGTTCAAGTGGGTACGGCTTTTGCTGTCACCGAAGAAGGCGATGCGCACATTAACTTTAAAAACACCTTAGCAGGTGCAGAAAAAGAGCAAGTGGTTGAATTTATGTCGGTAGCAGGTTTACCTGCTCGCGGCGTGATGACCCCATTTCTAAAAAGCTATTTAAAACGTGAAGAAATTTTGCAAGCCAATGCCAAAGCCGACCCACGTCGCTGTACGCAAGGCATTAACTGCTTAACCACTTGTGGTTTGCGTGATGGTTTGGACAAAATCGGCCAATTCTGTATTGACTTGAAACTGGCTGCTGCATGGCGCGGCGAAGTGAACAAAGGTTTATTCTTCCGCGGTAAAGACCCACTACCATTTGGCTCAAAAATTCGCACCGTAAAAGACACCATCAATTATTTGTTAACCGGTGACGGAGAAGAATTAGCCACAACGCACCGCTAATCTACGACAATATTCATCAACAAAGCCGATACAGCCATTGCATCGGCTTTTTTTGTTGCTAAAAAACTTAATTTGTATTCATTTATTCATGTTTTTAATATTCCATATCAGAATAATCACTGATAATATACAGAAATAAGACAGCTGCATCTCACTCACCGCAAAGGAAACATTATTTATGAATGATCTTTTGGCACTCAAGGCCATCGTATTCAAGCAATACGAGGCAACTGAATCTGCTTTGCACTTATCTGCAATGGAAAAAAGAGCCGCACTGGCAGCATTTTGTATTGTTTTATCAGAAATTGATACCCTCACCCAAGCCAATAAACAGCATCTGGATGACTGATACATTAGTAAGAAGCTATCTG
>JASLBZ010000127.1 GCA_030146285.1 Neisseriaceae bacterium
TTTCATATGCACATTCATGAAAACGCCAAGAACCATAACACGAAGGGCTATTAGCCAAACAACACACTAAAATTCTGTCCAGTTATCATTTTTTTCGTTTTGAATAGGTAACACTTTTTTGGCTCACACCTAACCATACAAATTGTCATTCTGGTCATTAAATTCCATGCCAAGTACAAATGTTGACACCCGTTAGCTAAGAATCAGGTAAAATTAAACACAATAATCAAGTGTTTTTTAAAACCCCCTGCGGGTAGCGTGCATGGCTTGTATTTGCCTTTAACTTGGTGCATGCTTTTTTTGTGAGTGATGTATGACTGAAAGACTGCGTTTATCCAAACGCTTAATGCAAGAAATTGACTGTTCACGCAGTGAGGCAGAACGTTATATTCTGGCGGGTTT
Organism: Neisseriaceae bacterium; assembly: GCA_030146285.1. Taxonomy (GTDB): domain Bacteria; phylum Pseudomonadota; class Gammaproteobacteria; order Burkholderiales; family Neisseriaceae; genus JASLFS01. Next base: position 403 of record JASLBZ010000127.1, read on the forward strand.
TGTGACTGTCGATCAAGATGTTATCGACTTGCCCCAACACCAAGTCAGTGATGAACAAATCATCGCTCTGGCTCACAATGCCAAACTGATTGACATTGAAGACATGACTTTATTGGCCAATGCAGAGTCTTCTGAGCTGCTTTTAGACAAACACAACCATTGGCCACAAGACAGTTGCACCGAGACGCTTCTTAGCGCCCACCTCCAACGCCAACAAATCTACCTTCCTTTGCCTACAGGCTGTGTTGGTTTGCAAGTTTATAGCCAAGACTGGCGAACACAGCGCAAATTGGAAGATGATGCTTACAAAATAGAACAAGAGTTTATTCTGAGCATCGACAATGCTTCTGATTTTAATTTGAACAGCATTAAAAACGCCCCCATGCTAACTCAAGCAAAATTAAGTTGGCAAAATGAAGACAAAATTCGTCTTGCCATGAAAAAACCACCACAAGAATTGTTGGGGTTTTTACAGTCATTGGGTTTGAATATTATTCAAGCCAAGCGCATTCGCATCGGTGGTGTGAGTTTGGGCAAAGTATCGAGCAATCAGTGGCGTTATTTGCGCATGAGCGAGCGATTTTAAACACCAGCAATCAGCACAGAGCACATAAAAAAAACCCTGAAAATATCAGGGGTTTTCTTTTTTCTGCTACGGATTGCCAACACATCTAGTCTATCAGGCTGCCTGAATCAGCTTTTGAACCAACTCAGGGACGCCCTCTTTGGCTTTTTTGGCAATGATGTCAATGCCAATCAAATGCTCAGCGGGATTGGGATCAACCAAATAGCGTTGGGCACTGGCTTTTGCCTCATGGATCAAGCCTGCTGCGGGATAGACCACCATAGAAGTTCCAATGACAATCACAATATCTGCTTGTGCCACCCAATCAATGGCCGTATCAATCAAAGGCACAGCCTCACCAAACCACACAATGTCAGGGCGCATGGCAAAGCCATTTTTATCCACCAAATCGATGGGCTGGTCAATTAGCCAATCGATGACATCATCTTCATCCGCCGTGCTTCTGAGCTTTGTCAATGAGCCATGCAAGTGCAATACCTGTTCGCTACCAGCACGCTCATGCAAATCGTCTACGTTCTGAGTCACAATTTGCACATCATAGTATTTTGCCAACTCAACCAAGGCCAAATGAGCAGCATTGGGCATGCATTTCAATAACTGTCGTCGACGCTCATTGTAAAAATCCAGAACCAACTGTGGATTGCGTGCAAATGCTTCAGGTGTTGCCACATCTTGAACGCGGTGACCTTCCCACAAACCATCAGAATCACGAAATGTTTTTAAACCACTGTCCGCACTGATGCCCGCGCCCGTTAAGACCACGCACTTTTTCATCTTGTTGTTTTTAGAGCACATCATTCGGTTTCTCATCTGCCACAGCATGCTGATTAACAAACTCAATCACCGCAGCATTCAAACGTTGCAATCCTTCAGCAATGTCTTCATCGGTAATCAACAAACTAGGTGCCAATCGAATCACCACACCACCCGCACTTAAAACCATCACGCCATGTTCAAGTGCCAATGCAAGCAATTCACCAATGTATGGCTGGTATTGTTTGGCCAAAACAGCGCCCATCAACATGCCCATACCACGCACTTGTGTAAAGACACCTGTTCGCAGTCCCATTTCAGTGAGACCATCCATGAGTTTTTGACTTTGTTCGTTGGCAAAAGCCAATGTTGATTCTCGCGAGATAATTTCAAATGCTTTGTTCGCCACCGCACAAGCCAAAGGATTACCACCAAAAGTAGAACCATGCGTGCCTACCGAAAAGCTTGGTGCAATTTTATCTGTTGTGAAAATGGCACCGATTGGAAAGCCTGAACCCAGTGCCTTGGCACTGGAGACAATATCTGGAACAACACCAGAATGCTCATACGCGAATAATTTACCAGTCCGGCCCATGCCTGTTTGTACTTCATCAAAAACCAACAACGCATCATATTGCGTACACAATTGACGAGCGGCTTTTAAAAATTCGAATGTTGCAGGCAAAACACCACTTTCACCTTGAATTGGCTCAATAATCACAGCACAGGTTTTCTCACTGATGGCATTTGCCAATGCATCAACATCATTAAATGCAATGTGAGTAATGCCTTGTGGCAATGGTCCAAAACCTTCTTGGTATTTGGGCTGCCCACCAACACTGACTGTAAACAAGGTTCTACCGTGAAAGCCATTCACACAGGCGATAATCTCATTTTTTTCCGAACCAAAATGATCACTTGCGTATTTTCTTGCCAGTTTTAAGGCTGCTTCATTGGCCTCCGCGCCAGAGTTACAGAAAAAAACCTTATCCGCAAATGTATGTTTAACAATCTGTTCAGCCAATTGTTGTGCAGGCTCTGTCGTGTATAGATTAGAGACATGCCACAATTTTTGCGCTTGATCGGTTAAAGCTGCCACCAACTCAGGATGGCAATGCCCCAAAGCATTGACAGCGATACCGCCAGACAAATCAATGTATTCTTTGTTTTGGGTATCAATAACACGGCTGCCCAAAGCCGACTGAGGAATCATGGGTGCAAAACTAAAATTGGGAATAAAATGTTCGTTCATTTTCTATTAATCGTCCTGATGCAGTATTTTTCTAAGCCAACTGAATGTTAATGAGGTCAGTATTACCATTTAATGGTAGCACCATTTAATGACATGGTTGCACAAACACACAATTATTTTGTGGGCTTTAGCCTCTTTTGCCTGGCCATCTTTACAAATCTAAACATACAAAAATATGGCTTTCGGTTAAAATCCCCTACGCACCATATTGTTACCGGCCATTAACTGACTCAGACATTTGTTATCCATGTAAAATTTTATATAGACAATAGCGCAAATGCACAGTAAATTATAATTATGCTTACTTCATAAAAAGAGAAGATTTAATGATCACAAAAAATCCTCAAACTTTTAAAAAAGTTTTGTTGTCATTTGGCATGGGTTTAATGCTATCGATTAGCGCTCCTAGTTTCGCCGATGATTTAGATGTATTGGGTCAATTTCTAGACAATAATCTAAAAACCCAAGATGACCCCATTGCACAAATTGTTCAATCTCAACGCTTGAACGATCTTCCAGCACAAACGGCTAAAATTGGCCCTCAATTATCGTCTCAATCAGCCTTGATTATTAATGATCGCACTGGTGAGATTTTATACCAAAAAAACGTTCACTCGGTTCGCTCTATTGCTTCCATCTCTAAATTGGTTAGCGCGATGGTGATTTTGGATTCACATCCTGACATGAACGAAAATATCACCATTACAGAAGCTGAAATTGATCGCTTAAAAGGCACATCAAGCCGTTTGACTGTGGGCACAACACTAACCCGTGGTGAACTGTTTCATTTGGGCTTAATGAGCAGTGAAAACCGCGCCATCCACGCCATGGCTCGAACCTACCCTGGCGGCATGAATGCTTTTTTAGCGCAAATGAACCGCAAAGTCGCTAGTCTTGGCATGAGTCAAACACGCTTTTATGATCCAACCGGTTTAGACCCACGCAATGTATCGACTGCCAATGACTTGGCGCTATTGGTTAAGTTTGCTAAAGATTACCCGCAAATCAAATACCACAGCACAGCCAACTCAGGTTCTGCCATCACCAGCAGTGGCAAGGTTCAAAACTATGCCAACTCAAACATGTTGGTTCGAGAAGGCAAATGGAATATCGATTTGCAAAAAACAGGTTACATTCGTGAGTCTGGCCGCTCTATGGTTGTCAGCGCCACCATTCAAGGTGAGCCCATGACCATTGTCCTATTGAATTCACCGACCTCAGTTACCCGTGCGAATGATGCACGCAGCCTTATGTCTTGGGTAGGTCAACGCACTTTGTAATCCTATATACATTCATTAAAATCATATAAAGCATACAAAATATTCAATTTTGTATGCTTTATTTTTGTATATACTCATGCCATACACATGATCACACAGGAGCAGTCTCATGTCTTTGAGCATCAATCAATCTTTTTATCCAAGAGCAACCAGTGACGGTGCTGGCGTTAAACTATCACGCATTATTGACAGTCGCTCTTACGCCATGACCAACCCTTTTGTTATGTTGGACTTATTCGATAACGAGCATGCAGATGATTATATCGCTGGCTTTCCAAGTCACCCACACAAAGGCTTTGATACGATTACCTTTATGCTGTCTGGCAAAATGACCCACCAAGACAGCTTGGGCAATCAAAAAACCATCGGCCAACACCAAGTACAATGGATGCGAACCAACAGTGGCATCATCCACAGTGAAATGCCTGAACAAACCGAAGGGAAACTGCGCGGTTTTCAATTCTGGTTAAACATTCCTGCTGCTGATAAGCACAAACAGCCCGAATACATTGAGTACGATAGCCTTGTGCAAACCACACCATTGAACAACACACTGCGTGTGATTGCAGGGCAATACCAAAACGCACACACACCCTATCAACCGGCACACACCCAAGCCAATATTGTGTACATTGATGCCAAACAATCTGAAGCCATTTCATTTACCATCCCCAAAAACCATCAGGTTCTGGTCTATTTGCTTTCAGGCAGCCTAAGTGTTCTGGGGGAAAAACTGCAGCAACCGACATTACTGTCATTTCATCTGTCCAATATTGACGAATCATTAACGTTAAACCTAGATCAGGACAGTGAATGTTTGGTATTTCACGCTCAACCCATTGATGAGCCCATGATTCAACACGGTCCTTTTGTAATGAATACCCAAGAAGAAATCACGCAAGCCATCAACGACTACCGTCACGGCAACTTTGTTTAATGTACAATATGTCTAATATTTAATGTATTTTTAATATTTTCTTTAAGAAAATGAAAATATATTAAATTTAGACACATTATACTTGTCAATTCGACAAACTGAGCATACTATAGACCCACTCTTTTTTTGTATTTCTATAATAACAATGGGCAAAAATATGTCAGCACAAACACTCTACGATAAACTTTGGAATTCTCACGTGGTTCGTGAAGAAGAGGACGGCACCGTTCTTTTGTATATCGATCGCCATTTGGTACACGAGGTCACCAGTCCACAGGCCTTTGAAGGTTTAAAAATCAACGAACGACCTTTGTGGCGCAAAGACAGTATTGTGGCGACTGCTGACCACAACACCCCGACAAACCATTGGGATCAAGGCATTCTGGATCCCATTTCAAAACTACAAGTAGATACTTTAGACAACAACATGACCGAATTTGGTTCTTTGGCTTATTTCCCGTTCAAGGACAAAGGCCAAGGCATTGTGCATGTTATGGGCCCTGAACAAGGCGCCACCTTACCAGGCATGACCGTTGTGTGTGGCGACTCCCATACATCAACACACGGTGCTTTTGGTGCACTGGCTCACGGCATTGGCACATCCGAAGTTGAACATGTTATGGCAACGCAATGCATTACTGCTAAAAAATCACAGTCGATGCTAATTCGTGTGAATGGTCAATTAAAACCACATGTCACCGCCAAAGATGTTGCATTGTATGTGATTGGACAAATCGGAACTGCTGGCGGCACGGGTTATGCCATTGAGTTTGCTGGCGAAGCCATACAAAGCCTTAGCATGGAAGGCCGCATGACATTGTGCAATATGGCCATCGAAGCCGGTGCCCGCTCAGGTTTAATCGCAGTGGATGACAAAACCATTGACTATGTTAAAGGTCTCCCTTTCGCACCCCAAGCCCAAGATTGGGAACAAGCTGTTGCCTACTGGAAAACCTTGGTATCAGATGCAGATGCTGTGTTTGATAAAACCTTAGACTTCAATGCCAGTGACATTGAACCGCAAGTAACGTGGGGCACTTCACCTGAAATGGTTGTGGATGTGAATGGCATGGTACCAAACCCTGACAATGAACCCGATCCAGTGAAAAAAGAAAGCATCCAACGGGCATTAAACTACATGGGCTTGGTAGCGGATACCCCCATTAGTGACATTGCTGTGGATGTTGTGTTTATCGGTTCTTGCACCAACAGTCGCATTGAAGACTTGCGTGCAGCAGCAGCCGTTGCCAAAGGACACACCAAAGCCGACTCAGTTAAGTATGCTTTGGTTGTACCCGGTTCAGGCTTGGTAAAAGAACAAGCGGAACAAGAAGGACTGGATCAAATTTTTATCCAAGCAGGATTTGAATGGCGTGAACCGGGCTGCTCTATGTGCTTGGCAATGAATGCAGACAAACTAGAGCCAGGTGAGCGTTGCGCTTCGACATCAAACCGCAACTTCGAAGGCAGACAAGGCAATGGCGGTAAAACCCATCTGGTTAGCCCGGCCATGGCAGCAACTGCCGCCATTACAGGTTACTTTAAAGATGTTCGCAATATTATTTAAGAAAATTCAATGAATTCATTTGAATCTGTATGAATTTTAAATATAATCATTAGGCATTGTTAAACTTTTAATAGATTCACTTCTTAAGGACATGAAAATGAAAAAAATCGTATTGTTGGTTATTGCTTCTGTTGCCATCTTAGCTGGTTGCAACACCGTTGCTGGCGCTGGTAAAGACATCCAACGTGGTGGCGAAGCCATTGAGCGCGTAGCCAATTAAGCCTTTGCCTCAGTCGGTCATGCACTTTGCTTGGCTTGCTGAGGCAAACAATATGTCCTTTTAAAAGTACACAATGCAATAGGTATAACATGAAATCTTTTACTGAATTGACTGCCGTTGTCGCACCACTAGACCGTGCGAACGTTGACACCGATGCCATTATCCCAAAACAATTTCTAAAATCCATCAAACGCACAGGTTTTGGCCCGAATTGCTTTGATGAGTGGCGTTATCTTGATCACGGCGAACCGGGCATGGACAACAGCACTCGCCCATTGAACCCTGGTTTCAGTTTGAATCAAGACCGCTACCAAGGTGCACAAATTCTATTGACCCGCAAAAACTTTGGCTGTGGCTCAAGTCGCGAGCATGCTCCGTGGGCTCTGGATGACTACGGCTTTCGCGCTGTTATTGCCCCCAGTTTTGCCGATATTTTCTACAATAACTGCTATAAAAATGGTTTATTGCCAATCGTTTTAAGCGAAGCAATCGTTGAGCAGCTGTTCCAAGAGGTTGAGAACAATGAGCATTACCACTTGGCCATTGATTTGCCCAATCAAACCGTCACAACACCGAATGGTGACGTTTTCAGCTTTGACATCACAGAACACCGCAAACATTGTTTATTGAATGGTTTTGATGAAATCGGTTTAACATTGGCTTATACCGGTGATATTAAATTGTTTGAAAAACAACATCGAGCCAAGCAACCATGGCTATTCCAAAATAAATAAACCCATCAAAATTGTTTACAAATTAAGATTGTGTAGAAAAGAAAAAAACATGAGTAAAAAAATTGCTGTTTTGCCCGGTGATGGCATTGGCCCGGAAATCATTGCCCAAGCCGTTCGTGTTTTGTCGGTTTTTCAAGAGCCTTTAAAACTAAGTTTTGAATATGCGCCTTTGGGCGGCGCAGCATATGATCAATATGGCTCTCCCTATCCAGAAGTCACCCAACAACTGGCTCAAAAAGCAGACGCCATTTTATTGGGCGCGGTGGGCGGCCCTCAATACGACAATCTTGAGCGTTCTTTGCGTCCAGAACGTGGCTTATTGGCCATTCGCAAAGACTTAAGTTTGTTTGCCAATTTGCGCCCTGCTATTTTGTACAATGAGCTGGCCAATGCTTCAACATTAAAACCTGAAGTGGTTGCTGGTCTTGATATTATGATTGTGCGAGAACTCACAGGTGACATTTACTTTGGTGAGCCACGCGGCATCAGTACTGATGAAAATGGCGAGCGCGTTGGCATCAACACCATGCGTTACACCGAAAGCGAAATCCGTCGCATTGGTCACATCGCCTTTCAAGCAGCGCAAAAACGCAATCAAAAACTGTGTTCTGTAGACAAAGCCAATGTACTGGAAACCACTGAATTGTGGAAACAAATCATGATTGAGATTTCAGCGGACTATCCAGATGTTGAGTTAAGCCATATGTATGTGGACAATGCTGCCATGCAATTGGTACGTGCCCCTAAACAATTCGACGTCATGGTGACCGGTAATATTTTTGGTGACATTCTGTCAGATCAGGCCTCGATGCTAACTGGATCCATCGGCATGCTGCCTTCGGCATCTTTAAATGAGACTGGCAAAGGCATGTATGAGCCTTCTCATGGTTCAGCTCCTGATATTGCAGGGCAAGACAAGGCCAACCCATTGGCCACCATCTTGTCAGCTGCCATGCTATTGCGTTATAGCTTAAATGCAGAAAAAGAAGCCAAAGCCATAGAAAATGCGGTTGAAACCGTATTGGCTTCAGGTTTGCGTACTGCAGATATCTATGAAGAAGGTTGCCAATTGGTGGGTTGTAAAGCCATGGGTGATGCTGTGGTAGATGCACTATTGGCTCTTTAAAAGCACTCTTTTATTAGACAGGCAGCCTGTATACAGGCTGCTTTTTTTGATTGTGATAAATGGTTTTGTCTGCAATATCAGAAATTTTAACTGGCACAATAAAAGACATTGGCATCCACAAAAGTATGTAAGCACCTTCGCATCCAAGTCACTTTTGTGTTATAAATAGAGCATTCTCAATACATTCAGTTAGCATGCTTAAATCCACTAAAAACTGGCGACAATGGTTCGAAAAAAATCACTATCATGAGCATGCCAATCTACCTGCTCACGATATTGCCTGCCCGTGTTGTGGTGAGCACGTTTCATTGCCTGCCATGACCCAAGCAGACAAAGTCGATTGCCCTCGTTGTGGCTACGACTTGGTTCACATTGAACGCAACCCATTAAAACTGCCTATTTCTTATGCAGTTTCTATCTTATTTTTATTGGTCTGGATTGCGCTTGGTACTTACATGAGCGTCACGGTTATTGGCCCCGCTGAAGTATCTTCCTTACCTGATATGATACACAATTTGTGGGTTAAGGATTTTAAGACTGTCTCAGTTGCCATGTTTTTGATGATTTTTGGCGTTCCTTTTATGTTTGCCATCTTGAATATTAAAATTTTTGGCGCATTATTGACCCGAAAAGAAACGCCATTATTGCAAACTGCCACCCGAATTTGCATGAAAATGCACCCTTGGATGATGCTAGACGTGTTTTTCATTGCCAGTATTGTCGCTTTGGTCAAAATACAAGCGATGGCAAGCATTTCGTTTCATTCTGCTTTTGTTTTTGTTTTTATGATTATGCTGATTATTGTGCGGCTAATGTTGCACATGCCAAAGCACTGGGCTTATGCCAAATTAGCGGCCTTAACTGAGCCCAAAGTCTTGAACAAAAAATGCACGCAGACCATTAGCTGCATTGAGTGCTATTTTTACCAACCCAAAGAAAATCGACGCTGCGACATTTGCAATAGTCGTTTGCATCACCGCAAGCCCAGCTCACTGCAACTGGCTTTTGCTTTGGTGATTGCTGCCATGATTTTGTACATTCCAGCCAACGTTTTGCCCATCATGATCACCTCTAGTGTACTCACCAGCACACTGGCCAGCAATATTTACGACGGCATTGTACTGATGTGGCAGGACTCTGATTATTTCGTTGCCATTATTATTTTTACCGCCAGTATTTTTGTGCCCATGGCCAAAATTATTTCCATGCTGATTTTGCTTTTCAGTGCCCATTTTAAGATGCTTGCCTCTGCTAAGCATCTGTCAAAGCTTTACCACATTGTTGAATTCGTTGGTCGCTGGTCCATGATTGACGTTTTTGTCAGCGTGATTCTCATGTCTTCCTTTGCTACCCCAATGGCTTTGGTCATGCCCGGACCTGCCCTCATGTTCTTCCTAGCCGTGGTCATCTTAACCATTTTATCTGCCGACTGTTTTGATACTCGCCTGCTTTGGGACAAAGAAGCAGCCGAACAAGCACAAAAGCAAAAAAAACACTCGCTGGAGCCCATACAATGAGTACTCATGAAACACAAAACCCCCAACAAACTCCTGAACCACAGGCTGTCTTGAAAAAAACCCGTTTTTTCTCAGTTGTGTGGATTATTCCTTTGGTTGCCCTGCTCTCTGGACTATGGTTATTGGTTAATGATTACCGCGAAAAAGGACCTACCATTACACTGTATGTCAGCAATGCAGATGGGATTGAGGCCAATAAAACCACCATCAAATTTTTAAGCGTTGATGTGGGCCAAGTCACTGACATCAAAATCAACAAAGACCAATCAGGCGTTATTTTAAAAGCCCGCCTAACAGCGAACGTGGCTGATTTATTAAAAAAAGATACCGTTTTTTGGTTGGTCAAACCCCGGATTAGTCAAGACGGTGTCTCTGGCTTATCCACTTTGGTTTCTGGTGTTTACATCGAAATGTTCCCTGGAAAATCGGATGAAGAAGCCGAAGAATACACACTGGCCGATGTCCCACCGCTTTCCAATGACACAGATGGTACCCGTCTACGCTTGGTCGGTCAGAATGATCGCTTATTGAACGTAGGCAGTCCCGTGATGTATGAAGACTTCCAAGTCGGTCAAATCGAACGCGCACAATTTAATCCAGACAACAAAACCGTTGAATACCAAATTTTCGTTAATAGCCCAAATGATATTTTATTGGGTGACAATGTTCAGTTCTGGGTCAAATCCGGTTTGGACATCCAAGCGAACTCATCAGGATTTAAAATTGATACTGGCCCTTTGTCTTCCTTTATCACTGGCTCAATTTCCTTTATGGAACCCAAAGATTTGGGCAAAGGAACGAAAGTCACCAAAGATTCTGTGTTTACCATTTACCCCAATCAGGCTGCTTTGCCTGACCAACCAACACCACGTTCTATTTACATGGTTGGTTTTTTTGAACAATCAATTGGTGCATTGAACTCAGGTGCTGAAGTCAAATACAAAGGCTTGAATATTGGTCGCGTGGTTCAAGCCCCTTATTTCGCTGGCAATGACCGCAGCAACTTGCTCACCAACCGCCTGATGCCAGTCTTATTCCGTTTAGAACCTGCATTGCTTGAAGACGAAGGCAAGGCTCAAGACAAAGCAGCATGGAACAAAAACATTCAAACCGCGATGAGCAAAGGCTTGGTAGCAACCTTATCAAGCAGCAACTTGCTAACAGGTCAGCTGTACATTGACTTGCAAGATGACCTCACCACCGACCCCATCACCAAGCCGACATCAGTTTATGATGGCAATATTGTGATTGGCACACGCGTTTCTGGCATGGACAACACCATGAAACAATTGAATGGTTTATTGGTTAAACTGAACAAATTGGACTTGAATGGCACGGTAAATGAGCTAAACGGCAGCTTGCGTGAATTAAAACAAACCTTGAAAAATGTGAATCAAATTACATCTCAAGACTCTGTGCAAAAAATGCCAGCAGAAATCAACCAAACCTTGCAAGCATTGCAACACACGTTGTCTGGCGTTTCTCCAAATTCGCCTGCTTACAAAGATGTCCAAGAAACCTTGCAAAATTTGAATCAAACATTGCAAAAAGTGGACCCAATGTTGCGCACATTAAATGAACAACCCAATGCCCTTATTTTTAATAAAAAAGGCCATGATCCCATGCCACAAGGAAAAGGTCGCTAATCATGAAAAAATTTATCATTGCCAGTTGCGTTGCTTTGCTATTGAGTGCATGTGCGAATACACCAACACAGTATTATCGCTTACCTGATTCGGTATTGAAAACCAATACCGAATTGCAAAAACCAGCCATTGACACCAAAGTCACCCTAGCCAGTTATTTGAACAGCAGCAGCATGGTGTACGAAGTTGCACCGCAACAAGTACAGTTTACCCAGAACAATATTTGGGCTGAAGACTTACAGTCTGCCTTGCAAAACAACTTGCTCAACAAGTTAAACCAACAAAGCCGCCACCAGCGTTATGTATTGCCCAATGGTGCCACAGAAAAACTGAACATCAACATTCAAAGTTTCTATGGCAGCTATACAGGTGATGTTGTGGTAGAAGGCTACGCGCAGTGGCTTAAGGGCAATCAAATTGTCCGCTCACGCAACTTTTCTGTACGCACTGAGCAACAAGGCAGTGGTTACCCTGCCATGCTCGAGGCGATGAACAATGCTTTAAACCAAGTTGCCATTGATTTGCAGTAGTTAGCATTGATTTTTGACCGAAAAACCCAAGCTTATACTTGGGTTTTTTTATGGTCCAAAGGCATGATCAAGATGCCATACACATTACACTTGATTGCATCTTATTGAATTAATAAAACATCGCTGATGCCTCCACATTCACCTGACATTTTTTCTTTTGCCGTTCTTTATTTTGTTTTAAACGATAAATATTCTTGTACCAATGAAATACTTTCTGTTATGCTACCTCCTCGCTAAAGGAACGAGTTGATTGAGTTTACAAGTTGCTAATCCGATTTGTGTATTGAACCAATTTACCTTTAGGAGTCTTGATGTATCAAAAATTAAAGTTTTTCTTCTCCTCAGCATCTGCAGGCGGCATTGTTCTCATGCTATCTGCCTTACTTGGCTTAATTCTAGCCAATAGTCCGCTGGCTACCGAATATTTCACGTTACTGAATGCCAAAGTGGGCGGCTTATCCGTCTTGCATTGGATTAATGATGCCTTAATGGCCATCTTCTTTTTGTATGTGGGTCTTGAAGTTAAACGTGAATTCATCAATGGTGAATTATCAACCAATTCACAGCGAATCCTACCCGGTCTTGCTGCCATTGCCGGCTTAAGTGTGCCTGCCATTATTTACTTTGTATTGAATCAAGGCGACCCCATTAGCGTGCATGGTTGGGCTATTCCAACAGCGACTGACATTGCTTTTGCTCTGGGCATCTTGGCATTGCTCGGCTCTCGCGTTCCTTTGTCAATTAAGATTTTCTTAACAGCCTTAGCCATTATGGATGATTTGGCTGCCATCGTGATTATTGCCTTATTTTACAGCAGCCAATTGCACACCCTATACCTATTGGGCGCAGCATTAAGTTTGCTTGTTTTGTTCATCATGAATCGCAAAAAAGTCACTTCCACAGCTGCTTATTTGGTTTTGGGCGTGATCTTATGGATCATGGTTTTAAAATCAGGTATCCATGCAACTTTGGCCGGTGTGACTTTGGCCATGATGATTCCATTGAACAATGTGAAAACCAATAAACATGGTGACACGCCATTATTGGCTTGGGAACACGGTTTAAATAAATGGGTGACTTTTGGGGTGATTCCTGTGTTTGGCTTTGCCAATGCTGGCGTCTCTTTTGGCAATTTCTCCATGGACATGCTCATGCACCCTGTTGTAATGGGCATCGCATTAGGCCTATTCTTTGGCAAACAAATCGGTGTCTTCGGTTTGGTGTTCTTAGGTGAGAAATTGGGACTGTTCAAACGCCCTAAAGGCGCAACTTGGATGCATGTTTATGGTGTTTCTTTGCTATGCGGTATTGGTTTTACCATGAGCTTGTTTATTAGCTTATTGGCATTTCAAGACCCCAATATGCAAGACTTAAGCAAAATTGGCGTATTTGCCGGCTCATTGTTATCCGGTGTTTTGGGCTACATCGTTTTGCGCATGCAACCTGTTTTAAAGTATTGATTCTGATTGACTCTGCTGCATATTGGCAGCGGGTCAATTCAACACAAAAAAAAGCACAGCTGATGCTGTGCTTTTTGCTGCTCGGGATTAAAGTCTGGATTTATTTCCAAATCAACAAAGCATGGTTGCGCTTACCGCGGCGCACGATGGTGTATTTACCAAAACGTTTGTTATCTTCAGAAATCACATATTCTTCATCTGCAATTTTTTGACCATTCACAACGGCTGCACCTTGTTTCACAAAAGTGCGAGCTTCATTGTTCGATTTAGCAAGCTCACTGCTCACCAAAGCTTGCACAATGCTCAATTGACCTTCCACTGCAAAGCTTGGCAAACCATCCAATGCCAACTGTTCAAAATCCTCAACCGTCAAATCACTTTGGTCTTCGGCAAACAAGCTTGCTGAAATGCGTTGTGCTGCCAACAAAGCGGCTTCACCATGAACCAAACGGGTCATGTGCTCTGCCAAAATGCGCTGTGCTTCTGGCTTGGTGCCACTGTTTTTGTCTTGCTCTTCCAAAGCATCAATTTCTTCACAACTTAAGAAAGTGAAGAATTTTAAGAAGCGATACACATCAGCATCCGCTACTTTTAACCAGAACTGGTAGAACTGATAAGGTGATGTTTTCTTAGCATCCAACCAAATCGCGCCACCTTCGGTTTTACCAAATTTGGTACCATCGGCTTTGGTGACCAAAGGCAAGGTTAAACCAAAAACGGTTTTTTGATTCAAGCGACGGGTTAAATCGATACCTGCTGTGATGTTGCCCCACTGATCAGAACCACCAATTTGCAAGCTGCAATTGACGTTTTTGTTCAGCTGCGCAAAGTCATACGCCTGCAATAAGCTGTATGCAAACTCCGTAAACGAAATACCAACATCATCACGGTCTAGGCGTTGCTTAACAGACTCTTTGTTCATCATTGCATTGACAGAGAAATGCTTACCGATATCACGCAAAAAGTCCAATGTATTCATTTGACCAAACCAGTCATGGTTGTTGGCCATTACTGCTGCATTTTCACCTTCAAATGACAAAAATGGCATCAGTTGTTGGCGGATTTTTTCCACCCATTGTGCCACTGTTTCAGAAGTGTTAAGGCTGCGCTCGACTGCTTTAAAGCTTGGGTCGCCAATCATGCCCGTTGCACCACCCACCAAAGCCACAGGTGTATGACCTGCTTGCTGGAAACGGCGCAAAGCCAAAACAGGTAACAAATGACCAATGTGCAAACTGTCTGCTGTCGGGTCAAAGCCACAATACAAAGAGATTTTTTGCTCATTTAACAAAGCCTGTAAGGCTTCAGCATCAGTGGTTTGGGCAATTAAGCCTCGTTGTTGCAATTCGCTAATCAATCCAGTCATCGAACTCTTCATTTTTTGTTAAATTATAAAATATCTGCCGTTGTTTCAGGCAGCCTGTAAGCTTGTCGCTTGATATTGTACCGCCTTTTGTGATTTCTCGCTAATGCGAGCAAAGACAAAAAATGGCACAGAAATCTGTGCCATTTTGAAGGATGAATGAGTCTACTTAAACATTGAATAAGAAGTTAATCACATCACCATCTTGGACAATGTATTCTTTGCCTTCAGCTCGCATTTTACCTGCTTCTTTGGCCTTGGCTTCACCACCTAGCGCAATAAAATCTTCAAATGCAATCACTTGGGCACGAATAAAACCACGCTCAAAGTCAGTGTGAATCACACCAGCAGCTTGTGGAGCGGTATCGCCTTTGCGAATCGTCCAAGCACGCACTTCTTTCACACCTGCGGTGAAATATGTTTGCAAGCCCAACAATTCATAACCTGCACGAATCAAACGATTCAAACCTGGCTCAACCAAACCCATTTCTGATAAGAATTCTTCTTTGTCTGCATCGTCTAAGTCTGCAATTTCAGATTCAATGGCAGCACAAACAGCAACAACTGGTGCACCTTCTTTGTTGGCATATTCGGTTAATTTGTCTAACAATGGATTGTTTTCAAAACCATCTTCAGAAACGTTTGCCACAAACATTGCAGGTTTGATGGTCAACAAGCAATAAGGCTTAATCGAAGCCAATTCTTCTGCATCCAAACCCAAAGCACGAATCGGCAAGCCTTCATCTAAGTGCTGTTGGCATTTTTGCAAAGTGCTTACCAATTTAACAGCGTCTTTGTCGCCGCTTCTGGCTCGCTTGCCTTCACGCTCAATTGCACGCTCAACAGAAGCCAAATCAGCCAAAGCCAATTCTGTACCAATGGTTTCAATATCCGAAATGGGATCAACACGACCGGCAACGTGAATCACATTGTCATCTTCAAAACAACGCACCACGTTCACAATCGCATCAGTTTCACGAATGTTGGCCAAGAACTGGTTGCCCAAGCCTTCGCCTTTACTTGCACCTGCAACCAAGCCGGCAATGTCAACGAATTCAACAATGGCTGGTTGCATTTTTTGTGGATTCACAATTTTGGCCAAGTCATCCATACGACTGTCTGGCACTTCTACGATGCCCACATTCGGCTCAATGGTGCAAAACGGATAGTTTGCTGCTTCAATACCTGCTTTGGTCAATGCATTGAACAAAGTTGATTTGCCAACGTTAGGTAGACCGACAATACCGCATTTCAAACTCATAACATACCCACAAATAAAGTTAAAATTTTAAGGCGCAATTGTAACACATTCGCCCATAAAAATTGCGACCGAGGCGCAAACTTCGGTCGCAATCTAGTCAAATCAAGTGATTGGCTTATGCCAAATCCACCTCGATATTGTCAATTAGGCGGGTACTGCCCAAACGCGCAGCCACCAAAACCACCACATGTTTATCACCTGCATGGGCCACTTCCAATGTTTTGGCATGGCGAACTTCAACATAATCCACTACCCAGCCATTGGCTGTTAAAAATTCAGCCATTTCTTCTTCCAAAACCGCATAATCTTGACGACCTGCACGGATTTGCTCAGCCACACCACACAATGCTTTATAAAGTTCTGGTGCTTTGCTACGTTCTTCTGCAGTTAAATAAGCATTGCGACTGGACAATGCCAAGCCATCAGGAGCACGTCCTGTATCCACAGGAACAATGCGAATGTCCATATTCAAGTCTTGTACAAAGCCTTCAATAATGGCCAATTGCTGGCCATCTTTTTTGCCAAAACAAGCCACATCCGGTTTCACAATATTGAACAACTTGGTCACCACCGTGGCTACGCCTCGAAAGTGTCCTGGGCGAAAAGCGCCACATAACTGCGCTTGCAAATGCGGTGGTTCAACGTTGTAATCTTGACCTACGTGTGGGTACAACTCTTTTTCACTCGGAGCAAACAACACGGCAACAGATTCTGCGTCTAACTTGGCTGCATCTTGCTCTAAAGTTCGTGGGTATTCATCGAAATCTTCACCTTGCACAAACTGTAAGCGGTTTACAAAAATACTAACCACCACATGTTCGGCCTCTTGCTTAGCACGTTTAACCAATGCTAAGTGACCTTCGTGCAAATTGCCCATGGTTGGAACAAACGCCACCGTACCCACTTGCTGACGCCATTCACGCAGCTCTTTGATTGTATGGATAATACGCATACAGCTTCCTTTTTCTTGCTTTTTGTTCTTGTTATTTTGTCAATACAAGCGCAAATTATCATCACGATTTTGCCAGCAATCAGCCTGACAAACCAAAGTTCGCATTGTACGCTTGAAAAATAAAATCGTGAAACTTAATCAACAATACCCCAACAAAAAGCAGCCTTCAGGCTGCCTTTGTTTATCCAGATTCCTTACAAGTATCGAGCTTCCTTGGCCACATGATCCATCAAACGCTCCATATCGCGCTTAGCATCAGCTTCAACCATTTTACACAACTGCTCTGCTTTTAAGAGTGAGCCAGAAGTGGACGGCTTGGCATTTGGCGGCACATCACCTGAATAGCTTATTTTGGTTTGACTGGACTCAGATTCATACTGAAAATCTCGACTGCTGCCAAACACACCGCGCACATCAACAACCACGCTCAAATCAAAATCATTTCTTTGTGTTTGTGTGTGTTTTTGATAATAATGCACCACACCATCAGCCCCGCTCCAAGAAAGTTTTTGTGTCTCTTGGCTAATCGGTCTTTCTTTAAAACGGTTTTTATAATCCACAGACACAACCACATCGGCTTGGCTTCGTGAACGGATTTTAAAGGGATAAGCTTGAAATGCTTTTTCAATCGGTGTTTGTAATACAGAAGCCAGATGACCATAGCCTGAATATGAAGAGCTGCCTTGACAATAATCACGGCTGTTCCGTACAAAAACCTCATACGAAACAAAAATCATGCCTTGGCTTCTTAATGAATCGGCCAGTGCTGTGCTGTTTTTGAAAACGCCATAAGGTGCATAAACAGCAGCAGCTTGTCGGTACAAATCGGCAGCTTCACGCAGTGACAATTTGGTTTTGCCAAGGTTTGCTTTTAATGCTGCTTGATCGTACAAATGATTTGCCTGTTCTGTGCGCCAAATCTTATCGTACTTGGCGGCTTTGAGCGCAGCGTCCTTAAAATGACCATACTCTTTAAAAGTATCTCGTGCCTTGGCATACTGCTCACTGGCTTGTTTGTATTGCTGTGCTTTGACTGAGATCTCAGCCAAATCATAATAATCTTGTGCCAAATGGGTTTTGTAAGCTTTATTGGCATTGGCTGCTAATTGCCGGATATCTTGGTAATCGGCATAGCTTAAACCTGTTGTATACGCCATTGCTTGGGCTCGATACATTTCAGTGTTTGTCGGCCGAATGGATTTGCCTTTGGCGTAATACAATTTGGCAATGTCTTGCTTAAGTGCAACCAAAGGATAGCGCTGGTTAAAATCCACAAACTGATTGCTGTAAAACCCAGTGCCTAGCAAAACCCGTGCATCATGTATGGCAACCAGACGCAAGATCGCCTGATCTTGATTTGTACTTGGCAATGCTTCTATTTGAGCAATGGCATCCTGTATTCCTTGCAACCATTTCTTTTTGGTTACTTGCAATGGATAGTCTTGTTTGGCATCCAGTTTTTGAGTAATGATGCGAATGCTGCCCACATAATCACCTCGTTCAAACAAACCATTGGCTTTTTGCATGGTGCTTGCACAAGCGCCCAGCAGCAAACAACAAAACAAACTCAGAAAAACATGTTGAATTTTTGAACCACATCTTGGTATTTTCATTGGTAACCTGACTATTATCAAATCCAGACAATACGATTTCGGATGGCAATTTTTGACTCAACCACACCACAAACCCACAAAAAATGCCAATATTCCACAATATTGGCATTCACTTCACTTGTGTTATTTATTCAGAAAAGCAATGCTCCGCAGCTGGGAATGTTTTGGCTTTGACCTCATCAACATAGGCTTTGACCGCGGCTTGGATGCTGTTTTGTCCTTGCATGAAGTTTTTGACAAACTTGGCTGTTTTGCCTGGAAAAATACCCAACATATCTTGAACCACCAACACCTGACCATCACAATCCACACCAGCACCAATACCAATGGTCGGGCATGCAAGCGACTCAGTCACCAGTTTACCTAACGCAGCCGGAACACATTCCATCAACACAATGCTCGCACCGGCTTCTTCATGCGCTTTGGCATCCGCTAACAGCATTTGCGCTGCCACATCACCTTTGCCTTGTACCTTATAACCGCCCATGGCATTAACTGACTGTGGTGTTAAGCCAATGTGAGCACAAACTGGAATGCCACGCATTTGCAAAAACGCTGTGGTTTCTGCCATGTATTGACCACCTTCAAGTTTGACCATGTGTGCACCTGCAGCCATCAAAGCACTGGCACTGGCAAAAGCCTGTTCTTTACTTTGTTGGTAACTGCCAAAAGGCAAGTCTGCTACCACCATTGCATGGCTTGAGCCTTGCACAACCGCTTGGGTATGGTAAATCATGTGTTCCAATGTCACAGGCAATGTTGAAGACTTGCCTTGAATGGTCATCCCCAATGAGTCGCCCACCAACAATGTATCGACTTGCGCAGCATCCATTAACCCTGCAAAACTGGCATCATAGCAAGTTAGCATGGTGATTTTATCACCTGCTGCTTTCATTTTTTGGAGGGTACTCACTGTAATCATTTTCAATCCTAACTTAACTTTCAAACAAAAAGGCGTGAGCTGCTTAAGCGCCTTTTTCTAAATTCAAATAATGTCTTGAGCCTTGCATGTTTTGCATGGCTTCAAGCAACATCGCAAAATGCTCTTCGTTGTGAATGAAATCCAATTCATCTGTATTGGCAATCAACAACGGTGCATGTTGGTACAAGTGGAAAAAACGACTGTATTCTTCATGAACTTGTTGCAAATACCCGGCTGGAAAAACATGGTTCATGTCCATGTCTTTTTGCTGAGCATTGGCTTTTTTGCCTTCAAACGAGTCTTGTAAATAAATCACCAAATCTGGAACAGGATACTCTGGCATCACTTTGCGCTTGAGCTGCCAATATAAGGTTTGCTCTTTGTCATCTAGCACAATGGGCACAAAAATTTGGTCTTTTTCCAACAAGAAATCCCCAACAATTTTGGTGTTGTTGGCATCTTCATGGGTAATCATTTGCGCCGCTTCGGTGCGGCTCATTAAAAAGGCCAACTGCGTTGACATGCCATGATTGGCTGCATTCAAATAAAATGACATTAAAAATGGATTGCTTTCTGGCGTCTCTTGTAACAGCTCGCATTCGAGTGTTTTAGCCAGTTTATGGCTTAATGCTGATTTTCCACTGCCAATCGCGCCTTCTACCACAATGTAACGATAATCCATTTTTATCCCTTTGTTATTGATTTTCATGTGCTGCTTATTAAAATTTATGCAGATTGACTCTCAGTCAACTGACGTACGCCTTGCTCTTGTAAAACAACAGCCAATGCACTGGCTGTATCTTGTCCAGATAATCGATAGTTTGGCAATATTTCTGCCAAAGGCACCATCACAAAACCACGCTCATGGGCTCGAGGATGGGGCAAAATCAAGGTCTTACTGTGGTGTTTTTGGTGTGCATAATCAATAATATCCAAATCCAATGTTCGAGGTGCATTTTGAAACGTGCGCACCCGACCAAAAGCATTTTCAATCTCTTGCAACATACCAAGTAATGCCTCTGCATCCACTTCGGTTTTCACCGCAACCACCGCATTGATAAAGTCATCTTGCTCAACATAACCCACAGGAGTGGTCACATAAAATGATGATTTTTTTTCAACAGTAACGCCTTTTAGCTGATCAATAGCATCAATGGCTGCCAATAATTTTTGTTTGGGGTCATCTAAATTGCTGCCTAAGGCAATCAATACCCAATTTTCATTCTGTTCTGACATGCGTTTACTCTTGGGTATTGTTCTTAGAAGTTTGTCTTGGCTTAGCGCGTCGGCGATATGTACTGCGGCGCGGTTGATTGCCACCACGATTGTCCATGCTTTCTTGTGCCGACTGCTGAATGGCTTGCTTCACCTGTCCTCTAGAAACCGCTTGATTTTTGTGGCTGTTTTGCTCTTTAAGCATCAATTCTTGGGTAATGGTATCCACACGTTGGAACTGCGTCCACCACTCAACCAAATCAGAATCCACTTCGCCCACAGAAGCACGCAATGCCATAAAGTCATATGCCGCACGAAAACGAGGTTGTTCCAATGTTTTCAATGCGCGAACACCGCGTCTGAAATCAAACTGCACTTGCATTTGCCAAATTTCACGCATAATGGCACTGATTTTATGTGGCACGCCCCACTGGCGCTCCATGCGCTCTTTAATATCCGCAATGGCTGTATTCAAGCCATGAGCATCTTTATAGCCTTTGGCAACATAAGCAGCCCAAGCCGATTCCACACTTGGCCACAGCGTGGCTGCCAAAATAAAGCCCACTGAGACATTTTTATGTGCTCGAATGCGTTCATCTGTATTATCAAGCGCTTGCTTTACAAACGGCGTATCGATGCCTTGTTCAAACAAGATATTCAAATAGGGGTGAATTTTCTGGGTGAGTCCCAATTCTGAGAATCGTTGCAAACAATAATGAGCTTGCCCACACAACAATAACTTAATGACTTCATCAAACAGTCGAGCAACCGGTTCATTTTGCAAATTGGCTGCACATTTAACCAAAGGCGCTTGTGTTTCTGGTGCAATTTCAAAACCCAATTTAGAAGACAGGCGCACTGCGCGTAAAATACGCACCGGGTCTTCTTGGTAACGGACTTCAGGGTCGCCAATCATCACCAGTTTGCGTGCATGAACATCATCTACACCGCCTAGCTGATCCAAAACCACATTACTAAAAGGATCAAAATACAAGGCATTGCAAGTAAAGTCTCGACGCAAAGCATCTGTGACTTGTGTACCGTATTCATTGTCCTTCATGATTCGGCCACTGTCATTTTGATGCGCTTGTCCACCACGGAATGTTGTCACTTCAATGGTTTCAGGCCCCACCATCACATGAACAATACGAAATCGGCGTCCAATAATGCGGCTGCGTCGAAACATCTTTCGGATTTGCTCAGGAGAGGCATTGGTCGCCACATCAAAGTCTTTGGGTTCGATACCCAATAACAGATCCCGCACAGCACCACCGACAACATAAGCTTCAAAGCCATGTTGTTGCAGTCTTTTTAGCACTTTTTCCGCAGCGAAATTTAAGTTAGAAGCACCCAAGCCTAACGCATCGGCAGCATAGCTTGTGGCTTTGACCGTTGGCGAGGTTTGGCGATTGGAGAAAACTTTATTGAACCATTTTTTAAGCATGAGTCACAATTTAAATAGATTCGAAACAATCAATTAACAGCATTTATTTCACAATAAACAGTGCCAATTGGCATATATGGGTTTCATTATAACTTGGATTGTTTAATTTTTTAAACATTCTTAACGTTACTTACACAATCATTCCCAAAATAAATCCTGTGAAGCCATACCAAGCCATGCAAATATCGGTTATAATTTTTTTAATATTGCTGACTTCGGTCACGGAATGATTGTATTTTTAAAATTAAATTAGCCAATAACAAGCCTGCTTAGCGCTTGTCTATTGCACCGCGTTTTTTGGGAAAATTGTATGCTTAACTACGTTTCAGACTATACCAAATTTATGAATGAATATTTGGAAGAACATCCAGATGTTGCAGCCAGCCGCATTGCCAACCGCGCAATCTTGTGGGATGTTAAACTTAACCCAGAAGAGCAAGAAGATTTTAACCAGTCTGAACTGGCAAAACCAGCTTACGCATACCAATCCAATAAGTAATTCTTTTTCAGCGACTGTGCTCATACCATGACTGTTTATACTGGCAACGTATCCAAACCATTACTGGATTATCTTGGCCAAATCGGGGCAGCAGAACACCCCGTTTTATCACAGCTGCGTCAGCGCACCGCATCACATCGCCTAGCCAAAATGGCGATTGCACCTGAGCAAGCCCAAACATTAACGTGGCTTGCTCAATTAATTGGTGCCAAGCATTATTTGGAAGTGGGTGTTTTTACAGGTTACAGCAGCACCAGCATGGCATTGTCTTTACCTGAAGATGGCCAAGTGACAGCTTGTGACATTAATGTCACCTTCACCGACATTGCCAAAGAAACATGGCAAGCTGCCAATGTTGCTCATAAAATTAATCTGCACTTGCAACCGGCTTTGATTACATTAAAAAACCTCTTAGCGCAGAACATGCACGGCCACTTTGACATCGCTTTTATTGATGCGGACAAAGAGCCAACCCCTGAATATTTTGAAGCCTGTTTGCCTTTGGTTCGTACCGGTGGCTTTATTGCCATTGACAATATTTTACTGGGCGGTCGTGTCTATGCCGACAGCCCTCACAATGCCCCGCCTAGCGTGGCCATCTTAAAAAAATTCAATGCCAATCTGCCTTTTGATAAACGCATTGTTCCGATTACCCTGCCAATTGGTGATGGCCTAACACTGCTATTAAAGCGCTGAAGACGACAATGAAAATAAGGTCATGGCAATACTGGTTAGTTCTTGGCTTGGTGTTGTTACAGGCTGCCTGTAACACGGGTACTTTTGAACCCATTGTCTTGGATAACAACAACAGTCACTCCCCATCATTGGCGCCCCAAGCGCATACCACTGCCAAGCCAGATCAAACACAAACCATGCTTTTAAACGATGCTAGCTTGTTGTCTTTACAAACGCAAATCGATGAGCTAACTCAAGCTGTCAACCAATTGCAAAACCAAGCCTTGCGCTTGGAAAAAGACTTAGTGAGCACGCAACAAAGCATTGGCATTTTAGCCAATCAAAAAACCAGCAGCACAAACAATAACAGTGATGCGACTGGCCAATCGGCCTATCAACGCGCCTTACAAGCTTACAAATTAAAACAATACACACAAACCGTTCAATTGCTATCGCCTTATAGCCAAAACTACAATCAGCCCAATGCACGTTTTTTGATGATTCAAGCGCACAGCCAATTACAAAACTGTGATACGGTAATCAACTTAGGCAAAAGCTTCCAAAAAAATTTACCGCAACACGCCAAAGCTGCAGATGCACTTTTGCTGGTTGCCAATTGTCAGTACCAAATGCAGCAAAAAGATATTGCGCGCGATACGTGGCGTTATATTATTCAGGCCTATCCTAACAGCGTAGCTGCCGGATTGGCACGTATTAAATTAAAGACATAAGGAAGTATTATGATTCAAGTCGGTATCATTATGGGCAGTAACAGCGACTGGGATGTCATGAAAAATGCAGCTGAATTTTTAAAGAAATTCGGCGTTGAGTTTGAAACCCGTGTGGTTTCAGCACACCGTACACCAGATTTGATGTTTGAATACGCCAGTAGCGCCAAAGATCGCGGTATTAAAGCGATTATTGCCGGTGCTGGTGGTGCTGCACATTTGCCAGGGATGGTCGCAGCCAAAACGACTTTACCTGTTTTGGGTGTTCCTGTTCCTAGCAAATACTTGCGCGGTGAAGATTCTTTATTGTCAATTGTGCAAATGCCAAAAGGCGTTCCAGTGGCCACTTTTGCCATTGGTGAAGCTGGCGCAGCCAATGCGGCTTTGTTTGCTGTTTCATTGCTGGCCAATGAAAATGCAAAACTGGCTGAAAAACTGGCAGCATACCGTGAAGAAATGGCGCAAACCGTCTTAGACATGCACCTTCCTGAAGTCGAATAATCAATACTAAAAATAACGAAACACACCATGAAACTTCCTCATCCCATTCTACCCCCTGCCATGCTTGGCATATTAGGTGGTGGACAATTAGGTGCTATGTTCACGGTTGCCGCCAAAACCATGGGCTACCGTGTCACTATGGTTGACCCTGACCCAAGTGCACCCGCAGCACAATATGCTGATGTGCATTTGTGCGCAGCCTATACCGATCCAGATGCATTAACACAATTGGCAAAATGCGCAGCCGTCACCACGGAATTTGAAAACGTCAGTGCTGATGCCATGCGCTCATTAGCTCAACACACCCATGTCTCACCCAGTGGGGATTGTGTTGCCATTGCCCAAAACCGCATTATTGAAAAATCATGGATTCGCAAAGCCAATTTAGAAACAGCGCCTTATGTTGTGATTGAAAACAGCAGCGACATCAACCAAGCTTGCCTTGATTTTTTACCGGGCATTCTAAAAACAGCAACCTTAGGTTATGACGGCAAAGGTCAAATTCGCGTTAAAACCTTAGAAGCTCTTCAGGCTGCCTTTGCTGAACACAAAGAAGTGGCTTGTGTTTTAGAAAAAATGGTGGATTTACGCGCAGAAGTGTCGGTGGTGGTTTGCCGCCTAAACAACGAAGCCGTTACCAGCTTTCCGGTTGCTGAAAACATCCACATTGATGGCATTTTGGCCTACTCAACCGTCCCTGCTCGCATCGCACCTCACTTGCTCACGCAAGCCCAAGAGATGGCGATACGCCTTGCCAATGAATTGGATTACCAAGGCGTGATGGCAGTGGAAATCTTTGTGGTTGGCGATGAAGCCAAGCTGGTGATTAATGAGATTGCACCGCGCCCGCACAATTCTGGTCACTACACACTGGATGCTTGTGTTTCCAACCAATTCCAACAGCAAGTTCGCATGATGTGCGGCCTTAAACCAGCTGCAACCGATTTATTGATGCCTTGCACCATGGCCAATATCTTGGGTGATGTTTGGCCTAAAACCCAAACCCAAGAGCCCAATTGGCTGCTTGTTTTGGATGAGCCCAAAACCCACTTGCATCTGTATGGCAAAAAAACAGCCCGCATTGCTCGCAAAATGGGCCACTTTACCGTAATGGCAAACAGCGCTGAACAATCCCTTGCCATTGCACAACAATTGCACCAACAACTCAGTGAAAAATCTGCGCACGAAAGTGCCTAGGACGCAAAAAATGACTAATATTAGCTTAAAAAATATTTATTCTGGCAAAGTTCGCGATTTATACGAAATCGACGACAAAACCATGTTAATGGTTGCTTCAGACCGTCTTTCTGCTTTTGACGTGATTTTGGATGACCCCATTCCAGGTAAAGGCGAATTACTGACCCAGATTTCAAACTTCTGGTTTAAAAAATTGCACCACATCATGCCCAATCATTTTACAGGTCAAACTGTATTTGATGTTTTGCCAGCAGATGAAGCCAAAGCTTTGGAAAAACGTGCTGTTGTGGCCAAAAAATTAGAACCTGTTAAAGTCGAAGCCATTGTTCGTGGTTACTTAGCTGGCAGTGGTTGGAAAGAATACCAAGCAACAGGCAAAGTATGTGGTATCGAATTGCCTGCCGGCTTGCAAGAAGCGGATCAATTGCCGAACATCATTTTCACGCCATCAACCAAAGCCGAAGTGGGCGACCATGACATCAATATTAGCTTTGAAGAATGTGCAAAAATCATTGGTGAAGAACGTGCTTGTGAAGTTCGTGAAAAAGCCATTGCGCTTTACAAAGAAGCCAGTGAATATGCCCGCTCTCGCGGCATCATCATTTGCGATACCAAATTTGAATTTGGTATTGATGAAAATGGTACATTGACTTTAATGGACGAAGTTTTGACCCCTGACTCAAGCCGTTTTTGGCCAGCAGAATCTTACCAAGTCGGCACCAACCCACCTTCATTTGACAAACAGTTTGTCCGTGATTGGCTAGAAAGCTCTGGTTGGAATAAGCAAGCGCCTGCACCAACTGTCCCTGCTGATGTGATTGAAAAAACACGCGCAAAATACGAAGAAGCATTTAATTTATTGGCACACGATTAATTCTCTGCCATCAATAAAAAAGGTTTTGATCATGGATCAAAACCTTTTTTCGTATTGCATTGTGAATATTAAGCCAAACGGTTTAAGATTTTCTGATGAATGCCTTGAAAGCCACCATTACTCATCACCAAGATATGGTCATTGGGCTGGGCTTCACCGGTAATCTCTGCCACCATGGCTTCAAAATCAGTAAAAACACGGCATTTCTTAGCCAAAGGCGCCATGGCCTCAGCGACATCCCAATCCAAATCACCAGCAAAGCAGTAAATGCTATCGGCAGCCTGTAAACTCTCAGGCAAAGCTGCTTTCATGGTGCCAAGCTTCATGGTATTTGAACGAGGCTCTAGCACGGCAATCAATTTATTCGCACCAATGCGCGCACGCAAACCTGCAATCGTGGTATCAATTGCGGTTGGATGATGGGCAAAATCATCGTATACGGTAATGCCATTGACCACACCTTTGATTTCCATGCGGCGCTTCACGTTTTTAAATTCGGTTAAAGCATCACATGCCACATCAACAGCAACACCCACATGGCGAGCAGCGACAATGGCAGCCACGGCATTCATACAATTGTGCTCTCCCATTAAGTCCCATGCCACACGGCCCACGACTTCTTGACCCATGCACACATCAAAATGGCCTTGCTCATTCACATTGGCGTGATGCCATTCGCTCTTCAAACCAAAGCGGCTCACATTCGTCCAACAGCCTTGCGCTAAAGTATCATCCAAGTTACTTTCAGTGCCATTGCTCACAATCAAGCCATCGCTTGGAATGGTGCGAATCAAATGGTGAAATTGAGTTTGAATGGCAGCCAAATCAGCAAAGATATCAGCATGGTCAAATTCAAGATTGTTTAATACCGCGGTGCGTGGGCGATAGTGAACAAATTTAGAACGCTTATCAAAAAACGCTGTATCGTATTCATCTGCCTCAATCACAAAAAAAGGACTGATGCTGTTTTTGTCTTGTTTTGGTATTTGTGGCAAACGAGCCGATGTTGAGAAATTTTCAGGAACACCACCGATTAAAAAGCCTGGTGCCAAACCTGCATATTCCAAAATCCACGTTAACATGCTGGCGGTTGTGGTTTTGCCATGTGTTCCTGCCACGGCCAATACCCACAGTTTTTGCAAAACATTTTCTGATAGCCATTGCGGCCCAGATGTATAAGGCAAGCCTTGATTTAAAATGGCTTCAATCACGGGCATGCCACGCTTGGCGACATTGCCAATCACATACATATCTGCAGGATAATCTTGCAATTGCTCAGCCAAGAAACCCTCCACCAAATCAATGCCTAAACTTTCCAGCTGAGTGCTCATGGGTGGATACACTTTGGCATCGCAACCGGTTACTTTAAAGCCTGCGGCTTTCGCCAAAGCAGCAACACCACCCATGAATGTGCCACAAATGCCGATAATATGTATGTGTTTCATTGTTTCTCTTTGTGCATTTCAAACAAAGAGCCATGATAAGTCAAATTCTACGGCTTGCACAGACGTGGCAAGCCCCAATTGATAAAATAATGTCACTGTCAATTATCTTTGTCTATCTTTGTCCGTTTTTCGTGTGACTTTCGTGTGACGAACCACTTTGCTGTTTCGCCGCTCAATAATACCCACGACACGCCCCCTCTCATCCCACCATGTCTCTTGACCTTGTGCCAACCCATTCACGTAATTTCGACGCAAATTGGTTTGGCCATCAGGAAAACCCAACCACAACTCACCATTTTTTTGATCGTTCTGATAATTAACAGTGCCAGCAATGGTGCCATCAACATAAAACGCATGCCATTGCCCTGTGCGCATGCCTTTATCGTATTCATAGGTATTGCGTACATTGCCATTTTTATAATAACGCTGGAATCTACCACTGGGCTTTGCATTTTTTAAATTAACCCAAATACTCTCACAA
The DNA here is from genome assembly GCA_030146285.1 of Neisseriaceae bacterium. GTDB lineage: Bacteria > Pseudomonadota > Gammaproteobacteria > Burkholderiales > Neisseriaceae > JASLFS01. The sequence goes on from JASLBZ010000127.1 coordinate 29,181, forward strand.
CCCAAAGCACCATAATTGGTGGTCGAGAAATCTTTTTTCACCGAAAAAGCAGATAAAAACAATTCCCCAGTGATTCGTTTGACTTGCACAATGGTATTGTCTGGATTCTTTTGAACGATTTCAATCTTGCACAGGTTTTGGCGTTTAACTTGAATTTGAAATGGATTTTCGGCTCTTGCTTGTACTTGTGCTTGCGTGCAAGGTGTCATCATCGCCAACAGAAATAACCAATAAGTTTTCATGTGATTCACCTTTTACATCTTCTCGTATGCCGTTAAGACCCTATTCAAATACAAAAGTTTAACTATCTTAATAAATCACATATTATTCTTTTGACATATTTTCGAAAATTAACATTTTCCTCATCCCAAACCACAATACCGGCAGCCTGAAACAAAGCCACTGCCACACCCATTCCTTGTTTTTTACTGCCGTCAAAAGACCCTTGGTAAATTTCTTGGCTGCCACACGATGGGCTGTTTGCCTTCAAGACAACATGGGTAATGTTTTTGGATTGCAAAATAGCCAAAGCAACCTTCGCTCCTGCTTTAAAAGCATCTGTCACATCACTGCCATCTACGGTCAAGACTTTGGCTTTTCCCTCCCAAACATCCATGCCATT